>CAZALG010000178.1:0-4639 GCA_964485935.1 uncultured bacterium
GGGAAACATAATCGTAGAGATAAGAGTACAATCAGATTCCAGGTTCAAAAGAGAAGGAAGCAATCTGAGACTCAAGGTTCCTATAAGTTATAAAATGGCTATAGAAGGCGGAAAAGTCACAATTCCGACGCTAAATGGGAAAGTAAAATTAACGATCCCCGCCGGAACGAAATCCGGAAGAATATTCTCATTAAAAGGTCAGGGAATGGGAAGTCTATATGGAATGAGAAAAGGAGACCTCTTAGCCGAAGCATATATCTGGACACCGGATAAGGTATCCAAAAAGGCAAAAGATTTACTCAAGGAACTCGATAAGGAACTCGGCAAACCCCCGAAATTGTAAAAAAAATTCACCGCAAAGACGCAGAGAACGCAGAGCCAACCCCATTCCCAAAAAGAACTCAAACAAAACAACCTTAAGTATCTGCAGAAGAATATATTAAATACAATAATATAAAGTAACAAGCGACAAGTATTCCGTGGGCTTTCAAGCAAAATCATTCGTGCTATTCGTGTGATTCTATATGAATATAAATAAAATATTAAAAAGTAAAAAGCAAAATGACAAATGAAAATGCAAAATTATCTCTTGCCCTACCTCTCAAAACTAAAAAATATTTGTGTGAATCGTTCTTGTTTTTTTTCAAATTCATTTTTGAATTTTGATTTGTAATTTTGCATTTTGATATTTAATTTTTACATTTCAGCGGCTTTGCCGCTAATCAGGTTACGATAAATTTCTCGCCAGAAAAACAAGAAATGGTTTCAAAATCCTAAGAAACTGAATTGGGAAAGGATTTTTTTGCAATATAAAGTCAAAAATTTTAGCGGAATAGAACATCGGGTACATATGTTTTTTTATCATATCCTGATAAATCTTAAGAGGTTTTCCCTCTCTTAAATTAAATTTAATGGCTTCAGAAGCCAGATAGGCCGACTGTACGGCGTTATAAATCCCTCCGCCGGTCGCAGGATTAACAAGAGATGCCGCATCCCCGATTAAAAGTGTGTTTCTCCAGGTAAGCAATTCAGGAGAAGAAAACAAAGGATAAGTCCATTTATAAATATTTTGAGGTTCCGGAAATTTATAATCTTCCAAAATTTTATACAATTTAACTTCGCCATCTTTAAAAGTACCGGGTTGAGTGCCAAATCCAACATTTGTTAAATTCCCTTTCGGAAATATCCAGGCATATCCAACTTCTGTATAAGAGAAATCAAAGGTTAATTTTTTTTCGAAATTGACAGGAACATCTGCACTTATCGTTTTCATCATACTCACAAATTTTCTATACCTTCCAAATCGTCTCAATATACTATTTACGCCATCGGCTCCCACTATTATTCTACCTCTAAATTTCCCCAAAGCCGAATAAACTATTCCTTCCACGACCTTTAGAACTTTACATTCCTCTAAAAATTCAACCCCGGAAGCAATAGACTTTTTTAATAAAAAATCGTCAAATTTCATTCTATCGACCGTATAAGCTATAGGATTTTCCAATTCAATCTTAAAACTACGCCCATTTTTTATAAAAGAAAAACCTGTGACTTTATCTTCTGCTATCGTTTCAAACGAAAAAGGGAAAAAATCACTCAAAGAAATCTGAAAGGCTCCGGCGCATGGTTTAGCTCTAGGAAACTTAGCTTTATCAAGAAGCAGTACATCAAATCCTTCCATAGATAAAAAATAAGCAAGCGAAGAACCGGCCGGCCCCGCTCCGCAAATAATCACATCTCTTATATTCATCAGATAAAATCCAACCTCATAATAATACCAAAATCCATCGAAAGAATAAAAACAAATACACCCGCTGTCAAGCTTTAAAAAAAGCTGACTGCTGACCGCCGACGGCTGACGGCATAAAACAAATAAAAAACTTTGTGCTCTTTGTGGACTTTGTGGTTCAATTTTTCCAAGGTAACAAAAAATTTTTTGTATTGACATTATAGCAAAAATCTCTTATATAGTATAGTAAACAATTAAAAAAAGGAGGTGTATTTATGGATTATGGTGATTATCCCGCAGGAGCAGCGGCAGGAATGGCCACTGGTATGATAATAATTTATTTAATAATCGGCATCTTAATGCTCATCTCAATGTGGAAAATTTACACCAAAGCAGGCAAACCCGGCTGGGCAGCAATAATACCAATCTACAATATAATAGTCTTACTGGAAATAGTAGATAAACCTTTATGGTGGATAATACTTATGTTAATACCATTCGTAAACATCGTAATATCCATCATAGTTACAGTTGAACTCGCGAAAAAGTTCGGTCAGAGTGTTGGTTTCGCAATCGGAATGATACTTCTATCAATAATATTTTACCCGATACTTGCCTTCGGAAGCGCTAAATATACAGGTTAGCATAATTTTACTTTAGATTCATCCGAATCTATAAAAACCACAAAAACTTCACGTTTTTGTGGTTTTTTTTAAGAGTTTCCATTTGCATCTCTAAAAGGAAATACAAAAAAATCATTCGTGCTATTTGTGTTATTTGTTGTTTCTATGCTTGACAGTCTAAGTGAAATAATTATAATAATTTTAAGGAGGCTTCGTATGAAAACACTTAAGAACTTCTTTATCTTTTTTATTTTACTGATATTGAGTTGCGCATCTAGTAGTTCCGATGAACCGGATTATTTTCTAAAAATTTCGGGTAATAGACCATATGGTATTGCTTTTGACAATAATGGATTAATGTATATGATAACCGCTCCCGAAACAGGTAATGGAACATTATCTAAAGTTACACCGGATGGAAAAACTACTGATATAGCCGTACTTGAAGGAAGTTTTATCGGTCCCGGAATTCATATCGACAATAACATCGGCATATTTATAACAGTAGGAAATAAACTATTAAAAGTCTCTCCGGATGGCAATATCGAAATAATTGCAGATGGATTTTCATTGTGTTTCGATGTGAAGGTGGATAACAGTGGAAATATTTATGTTGCAGATGATTTAAAAGGTATTATTTATAAAATCGCTCCGGAAGGCAAAAAGGATATCTTTTTTAAAAGTGATACCACTGGTCCCTTTGTTCTTACGAGTATAGTTATCGATAGCAATAATGAGAATTTGTATGCGAGAGAAGGAAACAGAATAATCAGACTCAAAATAAACTCAAATACTGATAAACCTGAGAAAATTATCGATAATACTAAAATGTTTTATTTGTGCAGAGACAATAATAACAATATATATGCAAGCACAATTGATAACGTAATAAAAATCGATACCAGTGGGAAAGTTAAATATATTTCTCAAAAACCGCTAAAGACTTCAATTGGTGTAGCCGTTGGAGGTAAAGGATTTGACGCAAAAAGTCTGTATGTTACTGTTGAGGACGGAATAATAAAATTGCCTATTATAAAGTAATAACAACTACCGCTCGGAAATCAATTTCAAAAACTCCTCTTCCCCAAGAATCGGTACTCCCAAATCTTTTGCCTCTTCAAATTTGGAGCCCGGATTCTCCCCCACAACCACGTAATCGGTACTTTTAGAAACCGAATTAACCGCTCTTGCTCCTAATCTTTCAACTAAATTCTGTGCTTCTCTGCGGCTATATTTTTCTAATTCTCCGGTAAAAACAAATTTCTTACCGCTAAAGGGGAGCTTCGCTTCTTTTCTAACTTTACTTTCCATCCTAACACCTGCTTTTCGGAGCTTTTCCACAACGGAAAGATTCTTCTTATTTTTGAAAAAAGATACAACCGAAGTTGCTGTATTATCCCCTATCCCCTTAATTTCCAGTAATTCTTCCAATATTGTATCTCTCAATTTATCTATTGAAGTAAATTCGTTTGCAAGTAATTTAGCATTATAAGTACCGACAAAGGGTATCCCCAGAGAAAATATTAGACGGTTAAATAATCTTTTTTTGCTATCTTCAATACCATTTAATAAATTTTCTGCAGATTTCTCTCCCATACGCTCTAGTTGTTCAACGTCAACTTGTTTCAAATAATAAAGATCAGCATAATTAGAAACTAAATGTTTTCCCACTAATTGGTCAACAAGAACTTCACCCAGTCCATCTATATTCATCCCATTCCTGCATCCGTAATGCAGTATACGCTTCTTTACCTGCGAAGGACATTGAATATTGATACATCGATAATAAACTTCTCCCTCGGGACGTATAAGTTTTTCCGTACAAACCGGACATTTATCCGGAAATTTAAATTTTTTTTCGCTTCCGTCTCGGGCGTCTTTCTTTACGCCCACAACATGAGGAATTATATCCCCACCTTTCTCAATAAAAACCTGATCACCCACCCTAATATCTTTTCTTTCAATTTCATCTTTATTAAAGAGAGATGCACGAGATACTGTAGTCCCAGCCACAAAAACCGGTTCAAGCATAGCAATAGGCGTGGCAATACCGGTTCTTCCGATAGATATTTTTATATCGTTTAAACGGGTAACTTTTCTTTCTGCGGGAAATTTAAATGCTACTGCCCAGCGCGGAGATTTTGATGTTGAACCCAACATCTCCCTAACTTTAAGATTGTTAATTTTAAAAACAAGACCATCTGTTTGATAGGAAAGATTAAATCTTTTAACATTCCATTCTTTTATCAAATCCTTCGCAAAATTAATACTGCTTCGAACTTCACGA
>CAZALG010000179.1:0-4621 GCA_964485935.1 uncultured bacterium
TTTCTTCATTGCACCTATATTTACAGGAAGCCGATTAAACAAAGTGATTAAATATGCATTTATATCTAACGGAATTATTTGCGTTTTAGGAGGAATAGGTTACGTATTTGATAACATTATTTTAATCTTCCTAACTCTGAATTTAGGAATGGGAGCAGCGACTTTGACTGCTACAATTGTATTGCTTGTGTTTTTTAGACGCCTTCAAAAACAATTTACGTAACAGCGTCTGGTCTTCGGATTCTTCGGATCAGCAAATTAATAAATTGGCAAATTAGTTGATTAGTAACAAAAACCAGCTGACGGCAGCCAGGTATTAGGTTTTAGTTTAGACATTGGACTAATTCTCCATTGACAAAACCTCATAAACATCTACAATCTAAATCTTCTAACGAGTCAAGATGATTTTTTTCATCTCGGTAAACGTGCCGGCTTCTAATCGACAGAAGTATAGCCCGCCTGGTATGTTTTTTGGGGTCCATTCAGCATTATATGTTCCGGCATTTAGTTTTTCATCAATGAGTGTCTCAACTTCTTGCCCGATGAGATTGTAAATTTTTAATGTTGCCAGAGACGGGTTTTTTAAGCTGAATCTAATATCAGTGGTAGAATGGAAAGGATTCGGAATATTTTGATATAATTTATTTTTAAGTATCGTTTCTTCTTTCTCTTCAATCGCGCTGATAAATTCTGCCTTAAACCAATTTAAATTGAATACTCCATCGATTATTTCTAATCTTAAGATGAAATTTCCTGAAGGGAAATTTGCCGACTCGCTAACTGTTTGCCAATTTTGCCAACCTCCTGTTCCCGGTATAGTTACTGTGTGCAGGTCTAAACTATCTGCGCCGTTAATTAATCTAAGCTTTAGTTCTCCTCCACTCCCACCAGAAGCTACCCGGTATTTTACATTGTACCTGCCGGGAACGCTATCTGCAAACACGGTATAATCAATCCACTCTCCTTGCGCTATCCACCCTACATTGTAACCATTTGTTGTATCAGTATCCGCACAGGGTTCTATGTCTACTCCATCGTTTCTATAAGACCGGCCATTATTCCAACTTGTATAGTTCTCAGTTGAACTAGAATAATTGGCAGTATCCGTATCGAAATACGCGTAACCATTCCGACCCAAATCAAACTCTGAGGCAAAAATTAAACCCGGAACATGATGTTCTTTGTAAGGTTCTGTTTCGTTAGTTTGCACCTGACGGAACATAGCATCAATAACATCAATATGATATGTACAATTTTCAATCTTTAAATTTTCTGTTAGATTCATTAAAGCTGCTTTAGCAAATGCTGCTGAGGGCTCACTGCCGTTACCTTCCCAATAATTCAATAATGTTTGATATTCTCCGGTTCTTGTTACGGACAATGGTCCTGCAATATCATCAACTTTTTTTAGTGGCCACCATGCCCAACCAATGCCGTTGTCTTCTAACAGCTTAATGGCGTTTCTAAACCAGGTATTAGAGTTTTCACCTGCTTCTCCGCACCAAATTGGTACATTATAGTTATTGCGCATATCTAACACCCATTGTATTGCGCCCTGGTTATTATGATTCCAATATTTATGAAAGCTGTATACCATATTACTATCCCAGGGAGGTGTTAAGCCTGTGAAATCATTCGCAAACCAGTTTCCTTCAATAAAAATAATATGATTAGTATCTACTGTACGTATAGAATCTGTTATTTCTAAGTATAGTTCTTTTAGAAGAGTATTACCTGGTAATTCCCAATTTGTTTCATTTATAAGGTCGTACCCGCCAATCCAGGGTTCGTCGGCATATCTCTCTGCCAATTTATGCCATAAAGAGACTGTTTTCGCTCTATTTTCTTCGCTTTCCCATAAAGAAGGCTTTGTTGGATCGTAATCTGCTATTGCGGCATCGTGACCTTGCCCTCCGGGAGCGGCGTGTAAATCAAGTATTAAGTACATATTATTTTCTTCGCACCAGGACAAGAGACTATCTGTTAATTCAAACCCTTTTTCTAACCATGTGTTTTCATAAGCCACAGGTTCTTCTTCAATAGGAAGAGTGAATAAATTATAATGCATTGGCAACCGAACACAATTAAATCCCCAGGAAGCCAAAGAGTCAATATCTATTTTTCGGCAATGATTATCTAGCCATGCGTTGTAAAAAGTATCGGTATTTGCTGTACCTATTAGAGCTTCAATTATATCTCTTAATTCATGCTGAGTACTTGCAAATGATGAGGTTTTGAGCATATACCCTTCCTGCAACATCCAACCTCCAAGACCTAATCCTCTTAACATAACTTCACTTCCAACCCCATCTACTATTTTTTTATTGTCTGTTTTTAGAAATCCCTGAGGATAAACTGTAGGGGTTACGAAAAAAATGAATAAAAAAGAAATTAACACTATCCTTCTCATATTTTCCTCCTCAGGCAATATTGTTATACAATACTACACCTATCTCAGATGTCAAGTATCAATAGGGTTAAGCGTTGAAATGGGTCATGGGTCGAGCGTCGAGCGTCGCGAGTCAAAAAATTAACAGCTATCGGCTTTCCGCTCACGGCTGACGGCGGATAGGTATTAGGTTTGAGGAATAGTGAGTAGGGAGCAGTTAGTAGTAAAGAACAACAACAGTTAACAACAAAAAGATCCTGAAAATCTGTGTTCTAATACTGTTTTTAAATTCAAAATTCAAAATTTTCAATTCACAATTCAATTCACAATTAGAAGCTTGGAAGCACTTCAATTCTCTGCGTCTCCGTGCGCTTTGCGTGAGATTAAATTTTTGGGTTATGGGTAAGGATTCTGTCTTCCGGCTCCTGAATTCTGATTTATTTCCCCCCTTGACAAATTACTAAAAAAGATTATTACACTTTGTATATTAAAGTTCTTTGTTTAAGTAAATATTTAGGTAAGGTTATTAATTAAAATAAATTAAACTGGAGGGATTATTATGAAACGTAAAATGCTGGTTTTTGTAATGTTGTTTGTTTTTTGTTTGTCTTATACTTGCGGAGGAGAAACGTTTAAATTAAAAAGTCCCACTACTGCAGCGAGTCTTTCTTTTTGTTCGATGGTTCTTCCCAGTTTGCCGCTTGTGGTTTGTTCTTCTGTAGATGGGATGAATGGTTTTGTGGGTCCTGTATGTGTCGGTTCGTGTGTCTCTGGAGTTATTGTTGGTCCGAGTGTGGGTCATTTTTACGCAGGTAATTATATGAGAGGGTTTGTGTCTGTTGGCCTCCGGGCTGGAATCGCGGGGTTAGGGTTTTTAGGTGTCGTTGAGACTTATTCTTCTGATATTGGAGGGGCGATAATTTGTGCGGTAATAGGTGGAGTTACGTGTATAGCTCTGTTGGCGTCCGGAATATATGATATATGGACCTGCCCTGATGCTGTTCGAAAATACAATAAATCAGTCCGCGGTTATGGCGGTCTTTATCTGGCGCCAGAAATAAACATAGAAAATGAAAGTTATGGGTTAACGCTTGGGTATAGTTTTTGATTTGGTTCTTTGTGTGAATTAGGGTTTCGAGTTAAAAAAATAACAAAAAAATCCGTGTGTATTCGTGCTAATCCGTGGCAATTTTAGTTAGTGTGTTAGTGGGTTGGTGGGCAAAAAACAGCCCAACCGACTAACCGACCAACAGATTATTGATTATAATCTTTGTGTTCTCAGTGTCTCCGTGTGATAATAATTTTGGGGATTTGGGTTAGCTCTGGATTTTTATGAATTTTCCTTTCAATTCACAGCCTCCTGAAGTAGTTTTGACAGCTCTAAATTTATACCCGTCCCAAAAGACTTGCAATTAAAGAAAAATATAAACGCCAAATTTACATTATTTTCGATTTGGGAAAAATAGTGCCGAAAAAACACCCTTGACATCTGTAAAAATACCTGTATCCTTTTTTTTAAAAGGAGGGAAAATGGAACTTCAATATAGGTGGCAAGATGTGTTTCGAGCAGGGCGTTTGGGCTTTTCTCCCAGAAAAATAGGGGTCGCAGTAAAAGGATTATTTTACGGTGCCCTGATTTATAGTGTTTTTTCCTATGCAGCTCTTTGGGCTTCAAGCCCGCAATTATCAACGATAAAAGCAACCTGGCAGACCTACAGATTTATTCCTGCTCCCTTTGTTCAGGGCAATCTTAACTTGATTGGAGGCATAATTTATGCGATAGCGTGTCTTATCGCATTGTTCTTTTATCTTGTAACTCTTACAGCTATATCCAAGATTACTTTTGAGCAGTTAAAGGGGGATGAATTCTATGAAGGTAGGGAAGCTTGGGCTTTTGCGAGGAAAAACTGGAAAGGAGCCTTCGGTTCTCCGATATTTCTTGCGATTATTATAGCAGTTTTATTGGTAGTTGGTTTAGTAATGGGACTCCTATTTAGGATTCCTCACGCGGGACCTGTTTTCATAGGTTTGTTTTCGTTTCCTTTGATAGCAGGTGCTTTTTTTATTGTTTATCTTACTATTGTTGCGGGGGTGGTTCTTCTTGTTGCTCCGGCAGTAGTATCTACCACAGATAGCGACACCTTTGATACGGTTTTTGAAGCTTTTTCAATTATTAATGATCAGACATGGAGATTTATTTTGTGGGAATTGCTTCTGCTTTTAACTACTATT
>CAZALG010000180.1:0-4606 GCA_964485935.1 uncultured bacterium
TTTATACCCTCAAGCGGACTAATTCGGATATTGGGCCAACCGCTATAGATTCCTAATTGGCATTCCTCCGCATTTGGTCCGATCACCGCAATTGATTTTATTTTATCTTTATCCAGAGGTAATATTCCTTCATTTTTGAGGAGAACTATTGATTTTTGGGCAGCCTCCAGCGCTAAATCACGATGAGCCTTACAGTCCAGTTCTTCTTCCGGGATATCACTATATGGAACCATTTCCGGAGGGTCGAATTCTCCTAACCTAAATCTTGCAGAAAGCACGCGCTTAAGCGCGCGGTCAAGGTCTCTTTCCTGTATTAATCCGAGTTCCAGAGCTTCATGCAAATGACTACTATAATAATTGCCGCAATTTAGATCACATCCCGCGAGAATGCCGCGCGCTGCCGCTTCGGCTCCCGTCTCAAAAAAATGATGTCCGGAAACCATATCGCGAATGGCTCCGCAGTCGGATACAACATAACCTTCGAATCCCCATTCACCTCGAAGAATATCGGTCAACAAATAATAATTGCCGCAGCATGGCTCCTGATTCAGTTCGTTATAAGCGCCCATAACAGAAAAAGCCTTACCCTCGACGATCGCCTGCTTGAAAGCCGGCATATAATATTCCCATAAACTGCGCATATCAACGTCGGACGAACCTGAGTGGCGGCGTACCTCTTCATTGTTGGCAATAAAATGTTTTGGCGTTGAGACAGTTTTAAGGTAATAAGGATGATCTCCCTGCATACCCTTCACAAAAGCAACAGCCATTCGCGAAAGGAGATAAGGGTCTTCACTGTAAGATTCTTCATTACGACCCCAGCGAGGATCACGCGCTATGTTTACGGTCGGGCTCCAGTACGAAAGTCCTTTTCCTTCGATTTTGTTTTTAACACGTGCTTCATCAGAGATTGCTGTTGCTACCCGACGCACAAGAGCAGGATCCCATGTTGAACCTAAAGTAACTACTTGCGGAAAAGAAGTTGTACCTACAGCTAAGACCCCATGCAAAGCTTCGCTCCAATAATTATACCCGGAAACCCCAAGACGAGGTATAGCATCTGAACGGTTTACCAGTTGACCTATTTTTTCTTCGACCGTCATCAAACCAATAAGGTCTGAAAGTCTCTCAGTATAAGAGTTTGGTTTGAACACATTTATTATGACAGTATCGCTTACTTTTTTATTATCGGAACCCGTGGCAGTTAATTTCAATAAATAATAACCCGGGCGGGGAAACGTAACTTTTGTCTTAGGCTCCGCAGCATTATGAAAACGAACCTTCGGATTCGCGGGACAATACCACTGGACAGTAATATTCTTCGGGGAGACACTTCCCTTAAGTTGAACCGTTTCTGTTTTTTTCCAGTTCACAAATTGATTTGTTCCGGCATCGATTTTAATTTCATGAGTTTGGGGAAAAATAAGTAAGGGTATGAAAAGTAAAATTAAAGTTATTCTAATAAAGTATTTTCTGGAATTTTGATTCATTACATCCTCCGTTTTTTGTATCTGATTTTATGAGATGATATGGGAAAAAGGGATAAATGTCAAGATTATAATTGTTGGTTTGTGGGTTGGTTGGTTAGTTGGATTGGTTCTTTAACTCAACAACTAAACAACTTAACTACTTAACTGATTCGAAGAATCTACGAAATCGAAGAAGATCTGCTCCCTCTGTTTTTTTGATAAGCGGATACGTTAAATTTTAATTAGGTTCTATTACAAAAGTGTCTCGTATTACAACTTCACAATCACAATCAGGGCCTATAATGATATTTGCATAATTTGAAAATCCCATTCCGCAAGCTTCTTCCCAAATACTCAATTCATATTCATAATTTGTTTTACTCATAAATTCCGGATATTTCATATTATATTCATAAACAATTGTGTCATTAACAATTATTCTTTGGTACAAACGACTAATGGTTTCACGATCATCACATGATACAGGTAATTCACAATTGCCCATGCCCTCCCAGTTATATGACAGGTTTAGTTGTTGGTATTCGGATGGGTCAATAGTTGCTTCTACTGTGTCTAAATAATGGTCTGAATAAAGCTCAATTGAAGGATAATACTCTGAAAAATAATAATACACTGCAACATCTATAGTATCGCCTGTATCGTTTCTGTACCACACCTGAATCTCAAGATTACAATCACAGTAAGTATAAGTGCAGTTATAAAAAAAGTAAATAACAATTAGAATTATTAGAATAGAGGGAAATGTAATTTTCAACCATTTATTTCCGGATGTTTTTATACGTTTAACTTGGTTTATTTTTTCTTTGACTCCCATATAAAAATTATAATAAAAATTTTCATCTTTGTCAATAATAAAAATTACACTATCGGTTGTTTTTAGGTACTAGGTTTTGGGTCTTAGGTTTTAGAAAATTCAAAAAAGAAGCCCTGAACCCTGTTGCCCGTTAGATACCATTCAATTCTAAGGAACGTTTATGAAGTGTGGCCAAATCAATATGAGAGCAGCTATATCTATGGCAAGACCAAGCAGGAAAGCATTTCCCGCATAAGGTTTTTCGGATTTTATTTGTATCAGTCCAATTTTATTTATGGGAACAAGCGTTTTCCCCGATGTGTCCTGGAGAGCTATTGCTGGCAGGAAAAGAGCTTTGCTTTCTTTTGTTAAATTTTCATTTGTTTCAGGGCCTTCTGCCGGCATGCTATCTAACCCGATATATTCCCCTTTTATCTCGCTTCCGTCAATCTGATTGAGGGTTACTTCTTTTCCCGGCGATACAGACTCGAATTTTATTTCCGAAGCAGTTCCAGTGATTGTTTTTGGTTCGCCAAACATAGCAATACTTGAAAACAAACAAGAACACCCTGTTTGAGATAATATTGCGCCAGTGGTTGTCAATAATACTATTACAGATAGTATTTTTCTTTTCATTATTATAAATCATAACTTAAAAAAGAATAAATGTCAAGGAATTTTTTAGCCGTTGGCTGTTTTCTCACATGTAGAACATGTAGGAATTGTAGGTTTGTTTTCCTTTCTAACTTTCTAACCTTCTAACATCCTAACTTTAGGAATCTTTTCACATTTCAAGGTCTGACCCTGTTAATATTATGCGCCAGAAACAGAAGATACTGCAGACGTTGATGCAATTACAGGAGCAACAAAAGCAGAAATAAAATTTGCGTTTTTAGCAGGTGCATCATATGGCGGAATTGTACATAACCGTGAAATGGCCGGGATAAGCGGTGTTTCGGATGTCGATGCAATTACAGGGGCAACAAAACTGTCCTATAATGTGGGGATTCATTCAATTCTAAAAGGTCATGGGCGTACAATCGAAACAGGCCTGGATTATATAAAAGTTAACAAGTCTATTGAATATAAAATGCCTTCTCTTTCGGTTAACGGCACAAGAAGTTTCGAAGCTCATCAAATTCGATTGCCCGTAACATATAATTTAGGATTTTTTGAAAATAACCTGAATCAAGCTAAACTTGTTTTAAAAGTAGGTTTATCCCCCGGTTATACTTTCAGTAAAACAATAGGAGATTCCGAGGATTCGGAGAATATGCCTGATTATGATTTTTCCGGTTGGGATGTGTGTGGAAATTTTGGATTGAGTTACTATCCTTTCAGCTTAAAACAGGATTACAGGATAGGCATTTATCTCGACTTTTGCCGTGGACTCAAGGCATATGACGATATTTACCACGAATCATGGATGCTCGGCGGAAATGCTCTTATGAACTTCGGAGTCGTTTTCGAACCGTAAACCCCACCCACAACAGTAAATTAATCTCACACAAAGGCACAAAGGCACAAAGAAAAAATTATAATCTATTTTTTAACTAAATCCTATATCCTAAATCCCAAATCCAAAGGTTGGGACGCAGATTAAAAAGGATTAACAGGATTTTTTTGTTGTCATTCGAAACTCGAAACACGTAACCCGAAACTCAATTTACTCGAATATTAATAAAAATTCAGAAAAGAAAATCTGCCCCGTTTTATACTAGTTGGTTTTCACCATTTGGTAGTCTTTTGTATGATTTCCTACATCAAAACCATCATTGATGGTTATATATCCTTCTTTCTCAGCTTTCAGAACCAAGCCACCACCGCTAATTATGTTATTAATTTCGTAATATCCATTTGTATCTGTTGTCGTCGTATATTGCGAAGGGCTGTACACAGTTTCTACCGTTACTAGTACGCCCTCAATCGGCTGGGCGGTATCGGCGTCTGTAATTGTGCCTTTTACCGAATCGGTTAGCATCAAAACGCTACAGGAAAAAGAAGAAAGGCCAACAATTATAATAATTCCCAAGATAAATTGAGCTAAGTACTTAAAGTCAATTAAATTTTTCATAATTAAAGCCTCCTTATTTCAATATACTAAAAGATGGGGTAATATGTCAAGAGGGTTTTCTTTTGTCCCTCGCCTGGCTCAAGTTAGTTAACGGTGAAGTAAATATTAATAATATTAGAAAAATAAGAACCGAAGGGATCGATAAGTTTATAGAAGAGATTTCAGACAAAGAATTTTGCGATTTTTATGAAAAATAATTCTCACGTTTATAATGAGAAAAAGTCTTGATTATTCAGGGGGTGGAGATAT
>CAZALG010000181.1:0-4592 GCA_964485935.1 uncultured bacterium
CTCCTGCTGCTATTGCCGCTCTGGCCAGAGCTGGAACGTATTTACTGTTGCCTGCCGGGTGGCTCGGGTCTACAATGATAGGAAGATGACTTAGTTCTTTTATAACCGGTACAGTACTTATATCGAGAGTATATCTTGTATAAGTTTCGAATGTTCTAATTCCCCTTTCGCATAGTATAACGTCGTGATTACCTTCTGATTGTATGTACTCAGCAGACATGAGCCATTCTTCGATTGTCGCCGATATGCCCCTTTTTAGTAGAACAGGTTTGTTAAACCTTCCGACTGTCTTAAGCAGCTGGTAATTTTGCATGTTTCTTGCTCCTATCTGGAGAATATCAGCGTATTTTGCAACCAGGGGTACATCGACTTCAGATACGACTTCAGTTATTATTGAGAGTCCTGTTTGTTCTCGGGCTTCTGCCAGTATTTTTAAGCCTTTTTCTCCTAGTCCCTGGAAACTGTAAGGAGAGCTTCTGGGTTTAAAAGCTCCTCCGCGAAGTATTTTTGCTCCTGCTTGTTTGACTTCTTTTGCTATCTTTAATACAATTTCTTCGGATTCGACGGAACATGGACCTGCCATAATTACAATCTCTTCCCCGCCGATAGTTTTTCCGTTTACCGAAACTATTGTGTCTTCCGGATGAAATTCTCTGCTGCCCATTTTAAATGGACTTAATATAGGCGTTAATCTCTCTACCCCGGGTAGTTGTTCTATCGATTGGTTTATCATTTCTCTGTCCGTTGCTCCTATCACATGAATAACTGTTTTCTTGACGCCTTTAAAAGTTTTTGACTCGTACCCGAGTTCTTTTATTTTTTCTTTTACCCTGGCAATCTCTTTCTTTGTTGCACTTGAAGACATCGTTATTATCATTTTTCCTCCAAAGAATATTTAAACCACAAAGAACGCAAAGAGCATAAAGATTTTAAATGTTGATTTCTATTTTTTTGTGAACTTTGCAGTTGATATTTCATATTTATCGTTTTGTTGCTTCCTTAAATTCTGCTACGAGTTCTTTTAGATTTTCTTCGTTTTTTATTGCTTCTATTATACGGCTTCCAATGATAACTCCGTCGACTTTATCCCGGAGAGATTCTATCTGTTTTGGTGTAGATATTCCAAACCCAAGGGCCGTAGGGATATCGCTGCTTTTTCTAATATCTTTTAAAAATTTGTTGAGATAGGTAGGCATTTCATTTCTCACTCCTGTTGTTCCAACAACAGATACACAGTATACGAATCCTCGTGTTTCCTGAATGATTTTCTTTCTTCTTTTAGGAGGTGAATTAGGTGTAACGAGAAAATTTTATTCTATTTTGTGTTCTTTTGATAGTTCGATCCATTCGGTTGCTTCTTCTACGGGCAGGTCGGGTATAATCAGACCGCTTACTCCGCATTTATTCATATCACTTAATACTTCTTCTTTCCCATAAGCAAGAAGCGGGTTCAAGTAACTCATAAAGACAAGAGGTTTTTGGATTTCGAGTTTTTTAATATTATGCATGATTCTTTTCAGTGTTGTACCTTTCATCAGTGAAGTGTGTGAAGAATCTTGTATTGTAGGTCCGTCTGCAATTGGGTCTGAAAAAGGAATTCCTATTTCGATAATATCGGCTCCGCTCTCCGCCAGTGTTTTTATAATTTTAATGGATTCGGCAAGATTTGGAAAACCTCCCGTGATGTAAAGAATTAAGGCTGCTTCGTTTTTTTCTTTTAATTCTTTAAATTTCTCTGCGATACTTATTCTTTTTCGCATAAGATTCCCTCTACGATTTCCAAATCTTTGTCTCCACGTCCGGAAAGATTGACCAAAATTATCGATTCCCTCGACATATCTGATGCAATTTTTATAGCGTGAGCCACAGCATGTGAACTTTCCAGTGCTGGAATTATCCCTTCTGTCTGAGAAAGTATATTGAAAGCATCTAGAGCTTCCTTATCCGTAATTGCTGTAAATTCAATAATTTCTTTGTCTTTAAGATAAGAATGTTCCGGTCCCACTCCAGGATAGTCCAGTCCCGGAGCAACTGAATGTGTTTCTGTTATTTGTCCGTCCTTATCCTGAAGAAGATAACTCATTGCTCCGTGTAGAGTGCCTATTCCTCCTTTGCAAAGGCTGGCGGCATGTTTTTTAGTGTCGAGCCCCAACCCTCCTGCTTCCACACCAATTAATTTAATTTTGTCTTCTTCTAATATAAAAGGATAAAAAATCCCTATTGCGTTACTCCCTCCTCCGACACATGCTATAATTGCATCCGGTAACTTATTTTCTTTTTCTAAAATTTGCCTTTTGCTTTCTTCTCCTATAACTGATTGAAAATCTCTAACCATCATCGGGTAAGGATGCGGTCCTACCACGGAGCCTATGCAATAGTAGGTGGTTTCTACGTTGGTAACCCAGTCTCTAATAGCCGCGTTAATCGCGTCTTTTAGAGTTTTTGATCCTGTGTCTACAGGAATTACTTCGGTACCAAGGAGTTCCATTCTGAAAACGTTCATTTTTTGTCTTTTTACGTCGGTTGTTCCCATATAGACATGACATTCGAGGTCTAAGAGAGCGCAGGCTGTAGCAGTTGCTACACCATGCTGTCCTGCACCTGTTTCTGCAATTATTCTTTTCTTTCCCATTTTTTTTGCCAGAAGTACCTGTCCCAGAGTATTGTTTATTTTATGGGCACCGGTATGCATCATATCTTCTCTTTTAAGGTATATTTTGGCTCCCCCTGTCTGTTCTGTAAGTCTTTCAGCAAAATATAGGAGAGAGGGTCTGCCCGCGTATTCTTTGAGCAGGAAATTTAATTCTTTATTAAATTTTTTATCTTCCTTAAAAGATCGATACGCCTTCTCCAGTTCAACGATATTGTCCATTAATACTTCCGGTATGAATCTGCCTCCGAATTTTCCGAAGTAACCTCTTTCGTCAGGTAAGTTATAGTTTATCTTGTCTTTATCCATCTTTTAGCCCCTCATTATATGCGAAAGCATATCGCATTTAGTTTCTTTTCTTGAGTAAATAAAATATCAAAATTCAAAAAGCAAAATGACAAATAAAAATGTAAAATTATATCCAAGCAAAAAAACCGGAAGGAGTTTGATGCTATTTGTTGCACTTGTTGTTTCTTTTGTTTATTCATTTTAAATTTTGCTTTGCAATTTTCCATTTTGATATTTAATTTTTAAATTTTGGCAATTCTGTCTTACCAACGTTTCTAGATTAGCCTTTTCCATAATTAATCATTTCTTATTAAGTACTCTAACGCTAAAATGTACCCATACCATCCGAGACCGCTGATTTGCCCTACACATACAGGGGCACTCATACTCCTGTGCCTGAAGTCTTCCCTCGCGTATATATTACTCAAGTGAACCTCTACAGTTGGGATTTCTACAGCTTCGATTGCATCTCTAATCGCCACAGAGGTGTGTGTATATCCGCCCGGGTTTATTACGATCGCTGAATAGTCTTCGGCTTTCTGTATCGTACCCACGATTTCTCCTTCTTCATTAGATTGCACAATTTCTATATCTATTTTGTTTTTTTCTGCGAATTTTTTTATCTCTTTGTTAATTTTTTCGAGGTTCATGTTACCGTAAACTTCTGGCTTTCTTTTCCCCAGAAGGTTTAAATTTGGTCCGTGGATCACAAGAAATTTTTGCATTCTACCTCCCTCGTTACTATTTTTCCTATCTCTGTAGGAACAGGTAATCGGATTTTCCCTTTTCTTACCTTTTTATCTTGAGACACACAATTTTTCATATCATCCTTTTTAATGTTTCCGGGTATGAAGGATGGTAATCTGTATTTTTTTATCAAATTTTCGATTCTTTTAAAATCTTCATTGGAAAGAAATCCTTCTTTTTGGGCTAATTTCGCTTCTTCTACCATACCCATTGCTACAGCTTCTCCGTGTGAGTATTTAGAATAACCAGTTAGTGTTTCAATAATATGTCCTATTGTATGTCCGTAGTTTAATACTTCTCTCTTTCCCTTTTCTTCCTTTTCGTCTTCTTCTACAACTTCTTTTTTTATCTTTACGCATTTTGATACGATTTTTTCTAATAAAGCAGTGTCACGATTTATTATTTCTTTCTGTTTGTTTTCAAGAATATTGAATAATTGCGCATCATGTGTTATTCCATATTTAATGACTTCTGCGAGACCATTTCTAAATTCTTTTTCCGGAAGAGTTAATAGTTTTTTAATATCGATTAAGACCATGTCAGGCTGATAAAATGTGCCTATCATGTTTTTTCCAAGAGGATGGTCGAAACCCGTTTTGCCGCCGATTGAAGAATCTACCTGAGCAATTAGTGTAGTTGGAATATGTATAAGAGATACACCTCGTTTTAATGTGGAAGCAACAAAACCTACCATATCGCCGATTACACCACCACCCAGAGCTATAATACTCGATGATCTATCCATATTTTCTTTTAAAAGCATATCGAATATTTTTTTAATTGTATCGAAATTCTTATATTTTTCACCGTCGGGTATTATACATCTATAGGGCTTAATACCTTTATCTGTAAGCATTTTTTCGGTTTCTCCGATATATAAAGCCCCCACTGCCGGATTAGATATTAT
>CAZALG010000182.1:0-4492 GCA_964485935.1 uncultured bacterium
CTGATCAGGACCCTCAAGGTACATATTTGCCGGCCAATTTTCCTCATCTAAAGCCCCAAAAGAAGAAACTCCCGAGTCAAACCACACATCCAGTATATCCATCCCTTTCTCCCACTCAGGAGACCCGCAATTTTTACATTTAAAATCTTTTCCTAAAATACTCTCCGGTTCCACCGAAAACCAAACATCAGCAGATTTTTTCTTGAATAAATCGGCTACTTTCATAATAATATCTTTTTCCAGAAGAGCTTCACCGCATTTTTTACAGAAAAAAGCAGGAATATTGACTCCCCATTTACGCTGTCTGGAAATACACCAGTCGGGTCTATCACTAACCGCAGCAAACATTCTTTCCTCGCTCTGAGGCGGATACCACTTACTGTTCCGGACAACTTCAAGAGCCTTTTTTCTTAAATCGTTGTGATCTATTGATATAAACCACTGCTCTGTAGCACGAAAAATAAGCGGCGATTTACATCTCCAGCAAATCGGATAATTATGCTGCATTTTTCCAAAATGCACTAAACTACCCTTCTCTTTCAAAACTTCAGTCACTTTCTCCGATGCTTCGTCTGTTGAGAGGCCTTCAAAACCTTCCGCTTCTCCGGTAAACTTACCCTTTTCGTCAACGGGAGAATAAATATCAAGACCAACTTCTTTTCCGAGGATGTAGTCTTCCCTGCCGTGCCCCGGGGCTATATGAACAACTCCCGTTCCCTCATCCGTTGTAACAAAATTTGCCAAACGAATAACCGACTCTCTGTCCGCGAAAGGATGTTTAAAGCCAATTCCCTCTAATTCTTCTCCCTTTATTTTCTCAACAATTTTAAAATTACTCCACCCGGCTTTCTCCGCATTTTTTTCTAAAAGACTCTCACCTAAAAGAATTTTCCTGCCGTCTATCTCGACAATCACATATGTAAAGTCCGGATGAACTGCCAGAGCAAGATTTGAAATAATTGTCCAGGGAGTTGTAGTCCATACCAGAACATCGTAGTCTTGCCCTTTCATAGTAAAAATCAACGACGGAGAATCCATCATTTTGTATTCAATTTCGGAAATCGCGAGCGCTGTCTCGCAAACCGGACACCAGTGAACCGGCATATAACCTCGATAAACGTACCCCTGTTCTACCACCTCAGCAAGAAGCTCTAATTCCATACCTTCATACTCATTACTCATGGTAATATAAGGATTATCCCACTCACCCAACACTCCCAATCGTTTAAAATCTTTCTCCTGCTCTTTGACCCACTTAGAAGCAAACTCCCTGCAACTTTTCCTTATATCGATAATATCATCCTCTGCTTTAAAATTTTTTATCACAATGTTCTCGATAGGCATACCGTGAGCATCCCAACCGGGCCTGTACGGAGTATAATAATTTTTAAGCATTTTGTATTTAACGGTAATATCTTTAATTATTTTGTTCATTGCCGAACCAAGATGTACATGACCATTAGCGTAGGGAGGACCATCGTGTAAAATAAATTTCTCTCCGCCTTCTCTTTTCTTAAGAGCTTTCTTATAAATTTCGTTTTTATCCCAGAATTGGACAAACTCAGGTTCTCTCTCGGAGAGATTCGCCTTCATAGGAAAATCAGTCCTGGGAAGGTTTAGAGTTTTCTTAAGATTCACTACACCAAAAAATAATTTACGGCAAATCGAGATACATTTTCAGACTTTTATTATCCGGATCCAACTCCAAAGCCTTTTTCCATATATCTCTCGCCATTTCCTTATCGTCTTCTTTATAATAACAGAATCCCAACTTTACAGCTGCAGGTACAAAGTCTCCGCTCCTCTTTAAGACTTCTTTCAACTCTTCTTTCGCTTTTGCGTAATCGCCCTTTTTTATATACATTTCACCCAATAAAGTTCGAATATCATGAAAATTTGGAGCAAAATTAAGCGCCTTCTGAAGTTCCGCAATCGCTTCACCATGTCTTTCTATACTGGCATACAAAACAGCAGCATCTTTATGCACATTCGCAATTCTCGCTCTAACAGAAAATTCAACTTTTTCCATCTCAGAATCTCTTTCCATTTCAAGCTTTTCCGCTATCTCAAATTCCTTACCCGCTTTTTCGACTTCACCTAACTGATTGAGTGTTAAGGCATAATTTATATGTCCTTCTATATACTCAGGATTACTTTCAATCGCTTTTTCAAAATAAGCTACCGCTTCTTTGTACCTACCCGAAAGAGATAATGCAACACCCATTAAATTGTTAATATCCGGATAATCAGGATTTTTTTCTAATGCCTTCTGCAGAAAAAAACTAGCTTTCTGATAACTACCTTCTTCTATCAGCCTTTTCCCCTCTTTTAAAAATTCTTTTTCTTTAGCCATAATATCTCCTATTTTTCTCTATTCTATATATATAAATATTTCTCTTATGTCAAGGGCAGTATTATTTTTATTTTGAAATTTCTACAACGGCATTTTAACCACAAAACAAAAGAAAACACAAAAAAATATTTACCACAGAGGACACAGAGAAAAAACTATATTTTATTGTTTAAAAACCTACCCCATACAAAAGATAGGAACAACAAATAACACAAATAAAATCTCTGTGCCTTCTGCGGTAAAAATTTGGGGTGGAGTTGTGTGGTCTCTGCGTTCTCTGTGTTTTGACTCGGGTGGCGGGCTGTGGGGCAAAACAATTAAAATCTCTGTGTTCTCTGTGGTAAAAAAAAGTGGGGTGGGGCCCATTGACAAGCACAAAAAAATAAATATATTATTAAGTAAACATATGTTTACATGGAGGAATAAGTGGAAACCAAGGACAAAATAGTTGAATTCTTAAAAGAATTTACGGCAAAAAAAGGTTTTGCTCCGAGCGTAAGGGAAATAGCGGGTCATCTTGGATTCAAAAGCACGAAAGCGATAAAAATTCATCTCGACGAACTCGCGCAAAAAGGAGTAATAAAAAAGAAAAGGGGTATCGCTCGCGGAATCAGTCTGCAGGAAGCAGGTATGCCAATATTAGGGAGAATCGCGGCAGGGAAACCCACCCTGGAGTTTGAGGGAATAGACGGGTATTTTTCTCTTGAGCGGTGGAGAAATAATTTCCTTCTCAGGGTAAAAGGAGACAGCATGATAGGCGCGGGAATTCATGAGGGAGACCTTGTGGTTATAGATAGAACCCGTGAACCTTTAAAAGGAAATATAGTCGTAGCTCTCATCGAAGATGAAACAACGGTTAAAAAACTCGATAAAAAAAACGGGAATTGGATTTTAAAGCCCGAAAACCCCGATTACCCAATAATAGATAAAAACTTCGAAGTTATAGGGGTAGTCATAGGTGTTATAAGGAGTTACTACAGTTGATTTTATACGCAGACCTCGATGCCTTTTTCGCCTCTGTAGAACAGGCTTTGAATCCCAATCTTAGAGACAAACCGGTTGTTGTTGCAGGAGACCCGAGAAAAAGGAGAGGAGTGGTGTCAGCCGCATCTTATGCGGCAAGAAAATTCGGAGTTCACTCCGCCCAACCGGTATGGAAAGCTAAAGAAATTTGTCCCCATTGCATTTTCGTTCAGCCACATATAAGGATTTACGAAGCTTTTTCCGTTATCTTTTATTCTATACTAAACGAATATTCCGATAAATTAGAAGGAATATCCATCGACGAAGCATACATAGGATTGCCTTGCCCGACCAAGTTAAATAAAAGTCCCAAAGATATAGGCAGAGAAATAAAAAATAAAATAAGAAAAAGCCTCCAGATAAACGCAACCATAGGAATATCAAACAGTAAAACAGTGGCAAAAATAGCCGCGGAACAGGTAAAACCAGATGGGCTTATAGTTATCCCCCCGGGCAAAGAAGAAGAATACGTTTTTCCTCTTCCTATATCAAAATTTCCGGGCATAGGAAAGCGCTCTGAAGAAGAATTTAAGAAAATGAACATATTTACCATCGGAGACCTTTTAACTTATCCCGGAAGAGAAATATTAAATAAATTTGGGCTTAATGGAATCAAATGGATAACTTCTATTTACTACAGCAGGATAAACAAAAATCAACCGCAAAAATCTATATCCAAATCAAAAACCCTGGCGAAAGACACAAAAAATCTTGATATATTGTATTCTCTATTGTATTATTTAACGCAAAAAATAGCTTTAAAACTGCAGAGAGCAAACGTTTACACAACAAAAATTTCCGTAACCGTGAGAGCTGCCGATTTCAGCGAGAAAAAAGGATACAGAAAAATATCTCCGACCAATCTCTCATACGATATATACCCTGTAGCAAAAGAGATTTTCACACAGATACCAAAGAGATGGGTAAGGCTCATAAGTGTCCGGGCTTCAGAATTAACAAAAATGCCTTCACTATTCCAGGACCACAGAAAAATTAGCCTTGAAAAGAAAATTTTAGAAATACGCAACCGTTACGGATTCGATTCCATACTTCCATTGATAAATCTCACGTTTATAATGAGAAAAAGTCTTGATTATTCAGGGGGTGGAGATATTC
>CAZALG010000183.1:0-4475 GCA_964485935.1 uncultured bacterium
AAAACAAAAAAAAGTAAAGCAATAACAAGAAAGAAAGTAGCTCCATTTTCAAAACCCTTACCTCCAAAAATATATTTAATTTCTTCGTCAGATAGACTCTCGAGCTTTGACTCGGATGAATGAGTGTTTACCGCTACCAAGCCAATAATTGTTTTTCCATCCATTATTTTATAAATCCCGCATTCTTTTGTTTCTTTAAAGATATATTTGTTTTCTCCAATCCTATGGGGTTTATAATTGTCGCCTTTAGGACCGATTACCAGGGGCAGAGTGGAGCTTTCTATAACTATAGGTTCGTCCAATAGAATATTGCTATAGGTTTTACTATCGTATAAAGAATTAATTATACTAAAAAGAAAAGGTATGAAAACAGGATGTAGAGATAAATCGTTTTTTTCGAGGGAGATAGGCAGAATGTAATGGTTCTTTATTTTGCTTAGAAAAGGGTCTCCGTTCTCGAAATACAAAAGCGGCTTACCTTCGGTTATAATGCAGCTGTATCTTACTGGAACTTTGCTTAAGTTTTTCAGGTAGAATGAACTGCCGGGTGAGGTTTTCAGAGCGATAGTTGAAATTTTATCGGGGATTTTATTGGAGATTGAAGTATTTGTATTTCCCTCATAACAAAAAATTCCGGAGCTTGTGCTCTTTAGTAGAACTAACTCATCCTTTTCATTTAAATTGCAAGCTATAAATAAGCCTCCCTTTACATTGGCGGTCTCCTTGACCCATTTTACATCAAAAAAGGAAGGTGATAGAGCTGCTATCAGCCGTTCGGGATAGACATCTGAAAGAATGTAAATCGTTTTCTTCGGAGTAACATTGACTGCAAAATAAAATTTATTATCAAAGTCGAATCCCAATTTGTCCTGCAACTCGAGAGATAGCTGACATAGTTCTTTTGGTAAGGTTAGGTTGAAAGATAATGTATTTTCTCCAACTTTTAGAATCATGTTTTCTTCCCGAATAATTTTACCTTCTTTTTTTAATATTATACCGGTTTTTTTCTTCTCTTTATATTCGTTCATAATTTTGAAATTTAGGACAAATTCCTCTTTTTCAAAACTTGGACCGGCGGAAGCGCCGACTATTCCGAGATTGCCGAGAGGTAGAGGCTCTTTCCTGATTCTAATCCCCGGGAATTTTTCTCCCTTTTTTATTATTTCTTTAAAGCCGTTTTTTTGAGCATCGGTGATTAAGATTCCAGTGGATCGTTTTTTCAGATATTGAGAGAATTGAGGAATACCGGCAATAGTAGGTACAGTGAAAATCTTATTATCTTTAATCCGGGTTTTACCCATTGAAGGAGAATTGTCGAAGATTAAAGTCTCCGACGGGTTTACGAAAACAAAAGGAATTTTAATATTTGCGGCGGCTAAAATAAGCAATATTATGATACTGATTCTCATTATTAGCAAAAGCAATCTTTTAAGACGAAACCATCTAATAAGTCTTATTTCATTCTTTACTATGAAAAGCAGAGATGGGAAGTCTATCTTCTTGAGTTTTTTCCTCGATATCAAGTGTATTATTATCGGCACTATAATAAGTGGAAGAAGAAAAAGGAAGGAAGGGAAAATCATGGCAGTCGTTTCCTTTTTTCAAGGTACTCTGTAAGAGCTTTATCGTAAGGAATATCTGTACATATTTGAAAATAGTCTATGCGCTTGGGTGCAAAGCCATTTTTATAACTTGAGATAAATTGATTGAATTTATTTTTGTATAGACCCTTAAGACTTTTAGGGTCGGCGAGAATAGTTTTTGAGTCTTCCATATCTCTAAACAGAGACTCATCATAAAACGAAAAATCCAGTTCTTTTCTATCGAGGATGTGAAAAACAATAACTTCGTGTTTTTTTGCTTTCATTACGTTTATAATCTTAATTACTCTTTCCGGCTCTTCCAGTAAATCGGAAAACAGGATACAAAGACTTCTCTTTTTTATTAAGGGAAGCAGTTCGAAGATGGAGTTATAAATAGAGGTTTTTCCCGAGGGATCGTTTTTGCTAAGAGTGCCCAGCAAAAACTTTAGATGATTTGTTCGGCTTCTTGCTGGTATAAAAGATTCTATTTCGGAATCGAAAAGGACCAATCCAACTGAATCATTCTGCTTGAGCAGCAAATAGGCGAGAGAAGCGGCAAGTGTTCGTGCGTAATCAAATTTGGAAATCTTTTCCCCGAATTTCATAGAATTGCTTTTGTCTAAGAGCAGGAATGCCGATAAATTTGTTTCAGATTGGTATTTCTTTAGATAAAACCGCTCCGTTCTCGCATATAATTTCCAGTTAATTTTATTAATAGGGTCTCCCTGATAGTAGGGACGGTGTTGTTTGAATTCCAGTGAAAAACCATGGTACGGGCTCTCATGTAAGCCGCTTAAAAAACCTTTTACAATTATTTTAGCCCTGAGGTTCAGGGTCCTAATTTTTTCTAAGACTTCAGGTTTTAAAAGTTCCAAAAACTTATACGCTATTCTTCAAGTACTACTATTCTAACCTTTTCTCCTTCTTGTATGGTAAGGGGTTTACCTTCTTTGTTAAACCCTATTATACCGTAATTTCTGGGTATTGTATCTTCTTTGGCAAAGGTTACAAAAAAACCAATCATTATTTCTCCGGGGTTTCCCCTTTTCTCCCCGTGATAACCGCTTGTATCTGTACTTTCGATCTGAGAAGGTACATCGTACAGGAATTTGTTTAACTCATACGATTTCATTTTGCTATCCGTATAAGGATTTACCGGAACTTCTAACGATTCAATTTGTTCGTATATGTCATCTAATGAAAAGGGTATCTCTCCCATATTAAAAGCTCTGTACCTTTCTATGGCTGCTTTAGCCGTATACATATTTGACTGCAATTTCCTTTCTTTTGTAATTATTTTTGCGTTTCTATACTGCGGTTCAATCAAAATATATAATAACCCCAAAAAAGCAATAATTATAAGTATATCAAGAACTCTTAAAGTGACTCTGTTCATTTAGCCTCCTTATGTATTTTGTAAGAATAATTAATAATCAAATTCTGTCAAGGGGATTGACTTTTGAGTTTTATTTTTTTGCTATTTAAATAAATTCAGCTAGGTTTTTTGTAATTAAATAGTAATCCTTGACAAAAGCAATTATACACTTATGGTTATAATGAAATGTTTAAAATACTTAAAGGTTTAATATTTCTACTGGTGTTTGCTATGTTCTCATATTCAGGTAAAGCAAAAGAGGTTACTATTACTGTCGTATATAATAACGTACCTTTTAATGAGGAGCTTACAACAGCCTGGGGTATATCTGTCTTTATTGAAGGGTTGGAAAAGTCTGTACTTTTCGATGCTGGTGGAGATGGTTCTGTTCTTCTGTCTAACATGGAAAAACTTGGAATTAATCCGTCTAAGATAGAGGTTGTGGTTTTATCTCATATTCACGATGACCATGTGGGAGGGCTTGACGCTTTATTAGAAAAAAACAATAAGGTAACAGTTTGTATCCCTTCTTCTTTTCCTGATGATTTTAAAAATAAAATAAAGATCAGAACTGGTGGATTGATAACTGTGAAGGGACCGCATAAAATATGTGAAAACGTTTGGACAACTGGGGAATTAGGGGTTTCAATTAAAGAACAATCACTTGTTATTCGTACGCCAAAAGGCCTTATTGTGGTTACCGGTTGTTCGCATCCGGGAATAGATAATATTGTAAATTTCGTTAAAAAGCATTTTGAGGGAAATATTTATCTGGTTCTCGGAGGGTTTCACCTCATTTCTTGTTCTGATGGCAAGATAAAGGAAATCATAAGAGAGTTGAATATGCTGAAAGTGGAAAAAATTGCGCCTTCACACTGTACGGGAGATAAAGCAATAGAGTTATTCGAGGAAGCATGGGGAGAAAATTTTGTCGAGCTGGGTTGTGGAGCAAAGATAAAGATAGAGCTCAACAATAAGAGTGGAGAACAAATTAATGCTAAGTAAGGGGGTTTAAATGCAAAACGCCGGGGCGGGTAATCAAATCGAAGCGATAAAAGAGAATTTAAAAGATGTAAAAAATATTGTAATGGTAATAAGTGGTAAAGGAGGCGTTGGTAAAAGCACAGTTGCGAGTAACCTTGCCCTTGTTCTAGCCGGGAAGGGTAAAAAAATTGGACTTCTGGATATTGATATTCACGGTCCTAATTTGCCCAAAATGTTGGGTGTAGAAAAAGAAAGGATGCAAAGTCCGTATGAAAACAGAATAGAACCAGTTAAAATATCCGAAAATCTTAAACTTGTTTCCATGGCGTTTTTGCTTCCGGAGGAAGATCAGGCAGTAATATGGAGAGGACCTTTGAAGATGAAAATAATCCAGCAATTTTTAAGTGATATCCAGTGGGGTAAACTTGATTGGTTGGTTGTGGATGCTCCTCCAGGTACAGGAGATGAACCTCTTTCCATGGCTCAGCTCGTTCCTGCAAGTAGTGCAATTGTGGTAACTACTCCACAGGAGA
>CAZALG010000184.1:0-4399 GCA_964485935.1 uncultured bacterium
GTCGTAATATTTTGCTATTATATTGCTCGCCTCTGTGTTTGTTATTCCAAGTTGCCTGGAAAGTCCAAAAGGGCTTATTCCGTAAATTATTCCGAAATTTACGGCTTTAGCTTTTCTTCTCATTTCCGAATTAACATCCTCTGAGGAAACGCTGAAAATCCTGCAGGCAGTTTGAAGATGTATATCTAGATTGTTTTTAAAATCATCTATTAATTTTTCATCGTTTGAAATATAAGCAAGAATCCGCAGTTCGATTTGAGAATAATCACAGGATAGTATTTCATGGTACTGTGGGGCAATAACCGATTCTCTGATTCTTCTTCCCTTTTCTGTCCTTATGGGAAGGGTTTGAAGGTTCGGAGAAGTAGTTGTTAATCTTCCTGTTGCTGCAACAGCCTGTTGAAATTCATGATATATTCTGTCGCTCTCTTCATCTACACAATTTATTAATGGAACCACATAAGCAGCTAAGAGCTTATCTAATTCTCTGAACTTAATTAATTCGGGTACTATGGGGTCTTTTTCGCGAAGCGCTCTGAGTACTTCAACGTCAGTCGAAAAACCTGTTTTTGTTTTTTTTACGGGAGGTAGTTTAAGTTTAAGGAATAAAATCTCGCTCAGTTGTTTAGGGGAACGTATATTAAACTCGCTTCCTGCAAGTTTGTATATTTTTCCTTCAATTTCCTCAAGTTCTTTCTCTATAGAATCCTTTAATTCGGCTAATAAATCCTTTTTTATCAGCAATCCATGGTTTTCCATTTCATAAAGAACAGAAATTAAAGGTTCTTCAATTTCGTCATAAACTCTTAAAAGATCATTTTCCCTTAACCCATCAAGTAGTTTCTTATGAGCTATTTTCATTGAAACAGATAATGATTCAGGTCCTCCCGAAGTAATTCCCTCCTCCAGAAGTATTTTCTGAAGAGAATGGTTTTTTCTGTTCGGGTAAAGCAAATAATGCATAATAGAAAGATCAAAAATTTTGTTCTTAGGATAAAAGCCGATTAAATGCGCAAATTTCTTTGCATCTTCTAAAACAAGGGAATTTTTTTCAAAGTCAGTAAGCCTTAACCTGATTCTATCTTTTTCGATAACTTCAACGTCTTTTTCTACAGAAACAAAAGATTTATCTTCATCTTGATATATACATAATGTTTGCCCTTCCTGCACCTCAATTGAATTGACTTTATTGAAATTCTGAGATTTTTCTTCTTTTCCAAGCCATTCTTCTATGAGTGAATAAAATTCGAAATGCTTTAGCAAATTTTTTAAGCTTTTGGGATCAACACCTTTATACTTAAGATCAGTTAGTTCTTCTTCGATAGGTACATTTTTTTCCAGACGGGTTAATTCTTTCCACCATTCCGCTTCTTTTTCCTTACCTATAAGCTTATTTTTAATACTGGTATTCTTAATCTGGTCTATATTCGAAAATATATTCTCAATAGAATTAAATCTTTTTAATAGTTTTGCCGCCGTTTTCTTCCCTATTCCCTTTATCCCTGGTATATTGTCCGATGCATCTCCCGCGAGAGCGAGAAAATCGTTTATTTTATCGGGAGGGATTCCGAATTTTTCTTCAACTTTAGCTTTATCGTACCATTCTACTCCGGAACTTTGCATGTTTAACACTTTTACGTTATCCGAAACAATCTGCATTAAATCCTTGTCCAGAGTAAAAATTACCGTTTCTACGTTTTCTTTTTCGGCTTCTCCCGCAAGGGTAGCAATTATATCGTCTGCTTCGTACCCTTCCTTATTTATGACAGAAAATCCTGCCGATTCACACAAATTGTTTATATGCGGAAGTTGCGCAACAAGTTCTTCAGGAGTTTCCTTTCTCTTCGCTTTATAATCTGCAAATTTTTCTTTTCGGAAAGTCGGTCCGGGAAGATCGAAACAAACCGCTGCGTAGTCTGGGTTAAGCTCCAGAGAGAGTTTCCTTAAACTCCTGGCAAAACCAAAAATTGCTGAAGTGGGCTCACCCTTGGACGTTTTTAAAGGATTTTTAATAAAAGCGTAATAAGCACGGTACGCTAGGGATGATCCGTCTATTAATAATAACAATTTTTTCATGATATTAATATAAAAGAGATTTAATCTAAGTCAAGTTTTAAAAAGCAGTCAGCTTCTCGCTGTTAGCCTTTCGCATTAAACACATCCAATAGTATCAAAAAGTCTTTAGGTGTGGAAGGGTGCTTCCGGCTTCTGACTTTTTTATATTTATCTTCTTTTTTCAGTTATAAACTCTGAGATTGCGAGAATTCCCACTATTATTCCCAGATAACCGGTAAAAAATCTCCATGACATAATATAAACACCCAAAACAGACTTTGGCATCAGGTGTTGAAAAACCGCGGCCGCTCCTCCTTCGGCAAGTCCAGTCGCTCCGGGTGTGGGCATGAAATTTACAGCGTATGTCAATATAACTTGTAGAATCATCGCTTCAAAGAAAGGAGCCTCGATGCCAAGACCTCTTATTAGAAGAGGTGCAGTCAGAAAATAAAAGGTTAGTGAAAGAAAAGTAGTTATGTATGCTTTAAGAAAAACCATTTTTCTTTGCATAAATTTGTTGGTGAAGACTTCTCTGAACATTAAAATCCCTTTTGCCTTACGTCTGAATATCTTCTTTAATAAGGATGTTTGAGTTAATAAGACGAAGAAAATTATAGCAATTATTCCATAGAATATTACCAGGTATTTAAGAATTGCGCTCATTATTCCTGAAGTTAAGAATTGTCTGTAATACCATATAGGAATAAGAAGCAGTGGCAGGACCATTGCAGAGAGAAGCCCTCTTGTAAAAATCGCTGCACTCCCTTCCGGAACCAATATGTTTTCTTTTTTACACACATAAAGTTGGAAAGGTATTCCTCCGACCTGCCCAGGAGTGATGGCTCCCAGAGGTAATCCTCCCATCGTGAAGTGAAAAGCCCCTCTCCAGGATAGTTTTTTACCCATGGCTTCAATAATATATCTGAGTCGCCATATATCAAAGAAGAATCTCAAGGCTGTGGATAAAAGGGTTAACGCTAAGAATAAAGGTGATATTTTTTTTAACTGTTCTATTGTATCTTCACTTATTGTAAAAAATAATACAACTGCAGCGGTCGCGAGCGACAAGAAAAGGAACAATCTTATTCCCTTCCAGAGTCTTTGTTTGCTAAGTTCATTCTCCATCTATTTCCATATCTCCTAATTTTAAAATATCTAAAGTCATAATTCCGCCAACAAGTGCTGTCAAATGGAAGGTAAAAAACCTCCATAATATGGTAAACACTCCAAGTAAACCCTTCCCCACTATTCCAAGAAACATAATTGCAAATACTCCTTCGGAGACACCTGTAGCTCCGGGGGTCGGAGAAAAGAACGTAAACAATATAACTACAAATTGAAGAAAAGCAATTCTTATGAAAGAGCCGTCTATACCCATTCCCTTAAGTAGTAAAGGAGCAATAAAAAAATATGGGACATAAGCTATAAAGGTCAGAAAAAAACTTGCCACTGAGTGCCATTTTTTTTGCCTTACAAAATGCCAGAATCCATCTTTCATTTCTTCTATTTCTTTAAACACTCTATCGATTAATTTTGTTGCTTTTCTTTTTCTCTTTCCCAACAATAGGGTTAATTTATATAAGAAACGCTTAATAATATTTGGTTTTATAAGGGCAAATGTTATAATTATAACTATAATAGGATAAACGATAAGACTGTATTTAGATAATATTCTTATTGAGGTCGCGTCGTATTGTTCCGTGAGAATAGGAAAAAGAAAAGGTAACAATATAAGCATCATTATAGAGTAAAAGATAGCCCGGAGAAGTATAATAAGCGTTCCTTTTCCGTAGGAAATACCCTCTCTTTTTAACAAATATAGCTGTACGGGAAGTCCTCCTGTTTGAAAAGGTGTAACCGCGGCCAAAAAAGCGCCGGTTAAAATGACTTCGGCAGAGGTTCTCATGCTGCCCCATTTACCTGTAACTCCCTGGCATAAAAGAGAGATACGAAAAGAATCGAGCAGAACATGAATCATCCAGAAGATAAAAGAAAATAAAAGGTAAATGGGGTTCATTTGTTTGAAAGCATATGAAATCTTTTGAATAATATTAAAGCTAAATTTCTTTTCAGGGTCAGAGAAAACTAAAAGAGCTAACATTGTTAGAATAACAAGTATTAGAAATATTTTTAATCCCCTATGAATTTTCCTTTCTAAAGTAGCCATACAGGAAATTAAATATCAAAAATTAAAAAGCAAAATGACAGATCAAAATGCAAAATTGTAATTCTCCCTAACCGCAAGAATTGAAAACTGATTGCATTTTTTATGACATTGGTTCTTTCTTTTTTCTTCATTTTTAAACTTTGATTTGTATTTTTTCATTTTGATATTTGATTTTTG
>CAZALG010000185.1:0-4394 GCA_964485935.1 uncultured bacterium
CCTGTGCCAGTATTTCCTGTTACTCCAATGACCATTTAAAACGGTAGCCCAAAATGAAGATCATAATATGTTCCCGGTACGATTTCGTTCAATCTGGTTCTTTTTGAAATATCGAAGTTTAATATCGTTATTCCAAGGTTGAGTCTAAATTCCACACCGAATGACATAATTGGATCTACAAGCTTTATCCAATTATCTTCAGTGGTAAAGAATTCTAAGTCTTTGTAATCATATGTGGCTACTCCTATATCAGTGAAGAAAGCTCCTTCAATACCTCCCAGAGATATTGGAGGAAAACCAAGATCCAATCTTCTTATTAAAGGTAATCTTAATTCCAAACTCAACAGACCCACGGTGCTACCGATTTGAGTATTATAATCGTAACCTCTGACCGAACGGCCTCCTCCAATTCCAATAGTACCGAACAAATCGCTGTCTCTACCCCAGCTGTGGACCAATAAAAGACGCACGGCAAAGCTAAAATCACTGTTTAAATAAAAGTACTTTCTAAGATCAGTCGAGACAGTACTAATATCCCAGAAATCGTCGCCGGAGAGAAGAGATTTACTATAAGAAATTCTACCTCTGAAGCCTTTTATCGGATTCATATAACCCCAAACGGCATTATCTTGAATAAGGGATATCTGCCCAAGTAACCCAACGTTAGGTAGCCCAGAGGCGGGAATTATTATCCACCAATTCGGATCATCGGGGTAAGGTAACCACAACTCCCCTCCCAGATAGTGAGAGCTTAATCCAACTTCAATTCTTTTGAATCTATCGATAGGATATATAACATCGGATCCCAGGTTCCAAATATCTCCGGCCAGGTACCCTTCGCTGAACAGAAGATAACCTCTCTGTCTTACCAATGAAGTAGCCAGGTCCACTCTGTGTTTAAGATATAAATATGTAATATAAAAACTACTTTCGGAAAGGTCCGTATTGTTAAATAAAGCATAAATCTGATGATTACCAAGCATATCACTCATCCCTATTGCCATATACCCGTAGACACCGTAATCTGAATAATAACCAAGGGTACCGGTAAAGTAGTCGAACCCGAAATTTATAGGAGCTTTTCCATCCTCCTTCATTTTGTCTTCTTCAGCGAGAACAACAGGTATTTCTTCTTCCTTTTCTAATTCTCTGGGAGAATTTGGTTCTTTTTCCTCCAGGTCCTCTGCTGAATCAATAAAATATATATCCCAGCCTAGGTCAGAATAAATAGATACAGCTATATGTCCTGAATTTGATATCGAAAAGTCATCTACTGACCCTATTAGATCCGTAAGTTGTTTCACTCCTACTGAATCTGATTTATATACATATAGATTTTTACTGCCATCTCTGTAAGAAATAAAATAAACCTCCGAATTATAAACTTCAGGAGCTATAATGGTGTTGCCAAAGGAAAGATATTTTCTTATGTTTCCTTTTAAATCGAATAGATATAACCTGGTTGTGCTATAATCCCAGTTTTCTGTTTCCGGTCTATCACTTACAAAAAACAAAGAATCTCCTTTCCATGCAGGATAATTATCCGAATATCTGTCATGTGTTATGTTTATGAGATTTTTGTCCCCCAAATTATATACGTAAATATCGGAAGCCCCGTTTTTCAAACCAACAAAGGCAATTTTCATACCCCCGGGAGAAAATTCGGGCCATCGGATTCGGTCTAATTGCAATTCTATTTTTTCCAATATCTTTCTTTCTCTCAAGTCTAAAATATAAAGCACATCTTTACCCCTAACCATAGCAGGAAAAACAATTTTTTTCCCATCGGGAGAAAAGCTGGCGTGTCCATCCATTAGATGCAACGATTCGAACATGGGAGTAAGACCTCCTTTGACCAGTAACCCTAAGTCTTCTTTAGTAAGAGAAGAAACAAGTCTAATTTGAACTTCTCCCACCTCATCTGTAAAATACAATATTTTATCCCCTCCCGGAGATACCGCAGGAGCATAGTTATATAGGTCCTCGAACCCACTATGAGTTACAATAGGCCTTGCTATTTCACTTATGTATTGTTTCCCTTCAATGATAGGCCAGTATTTCTTTTTTAGTTCTTTAGTCCACTCAGAATTCAAACGATTCATATCTATACCCAGAACATTATTAATGGCGCCCTCAAAGGAATTGGAGAGTTTGAGTTTACTCATTATCTCACCTATTTTTTCCTCACCATATTTTTCTCTTATATAATATAAAACAGACTGTCCTTCTTTGTATATAGGATATCCACCAACTCTACTTAATTGAGGTATAGAAAATAATTTATTATTTAAAACGGCATCTCTTATATATGTTTCAGCACTCTGATCCCATCCCAGCGATTCCAATTCTGCCATACCTTCAATAAACCACAGAGGAATACTGGAAGTTATTGCCCTTTTAATAGCGTTTACTCCCGTACCGTAAAGTATACGGTATTGGAAAATGTGAACTAACTCATGGTTTAGAACATGCCTGAAATCAGAGTAAGAACCATTAAATGGAATCACGATACGATTCTTGAAAAGCTCTGCGAACCCCCCCACTCCTTCAGGAATTCTGTCAAGAATTACGTTGGTTCCCTGAAAATCTGGATGAGATTTATACAGAATTATAGGAATTTCCTCTTCGTTTTTTCTCTCCTTATAATTAAATCTTTTTTTTAGCCTATTATAACTTTCTTCCAAAACATCGGCCGCAAAAGGCACTAAAACTTTCTCACTCTTATAGTAATATATATGGAAATGTTCCGTTCTATGCATTAACCATTCATGCGAACTGTACTGGATTTTATTTTGCTCAAAGTAATATTGAGATGTTAACAAAAGCAAAAAAATCATATTAATCCTCCTATTATAAACCCTATCAAAAGCCCGCCGGCAAACGTCCAGGCAAGCAACTTTGTATCCATTATTTCTTTCTTATAACCCATTTTAATCGCTATAAAAGCTAAAAGATTACCAATACCATTAACAAGGAAAAGTAAAGGAAGAGCCAGGAATCTTACAATAATACTTCCAACAACAGGAACTCCTCCCAAAAGAGAAACCAGACTTGACCAGCCTTGAGATACCAGAGCGAAAAGAAAAACTCCTATACCAATGAGCCGTTTGTCCCACCTTAAGTAGATTCCCAAGGTTATTATAATTCCTCCTATCAAGAATAACACTAATACTTGCAGAAGTCTTTTTCTTTTTGGTTCTGCTTCTTCCAGAGAAATATCGTCTTTTAGTTTTTCTATATCTTTATTGTTTTTATTCTCTTTTTTATCTTTTTTCAATTCCAATCACCAATTCTTACTACAAATAACACTCCTACTTTATTAGACCCAAGTAATATGTGTAAGGTTCCGTTTCCCCTGTAAATGCTTGCTACCTAGTAAGCCATAATTTCCGGTCAAGGGTTCTATATTGGATAGCCTCTGCTATATGTCCAGCTTCGATATCTATTTCACCTTCCAGGTCTGAAATAGTTCTCGCCATTTTTAAAATTCTGTCGACAGCTCTTGCGGAAAAGCCGAATTTATCCATGGCGGTGTTAAGTAGTTTTCTGCTTTTTTCACCAATTTGACAATATTTTCTAATCTTTTTAGAATCAAGATGGGCATTAAAATATATATTCTCTGCTTTATATCTTTTCTCCTGCACTTTACGACATTTCTCTATTCTTTCCCTAATAGATATTGAATTCTCCCCTTCTTTCATATCCATAATCTCATTATACTTAACTCTACCTACGGTAATGTGCATATCAATTCTGTCAAGCAACGGGCCTGAAATTTTAGAGCGATATCGGTCTATCTTTGAAGGAGTGCAGGTGCATTCTCTATAAGAGTCTCCAAAATATCCGCAAGGACAGGGATTCATAGCACCTATAAGCATAAAACGAGCGGGATAAGCTATTGTACTTTTGGCTCTGGAAATAGTTACAAAACCATCTTCAAGGGGTTGACGGAGCACCTCGAGGACATTTCTGTTAAATTCTGGTAATTCGTCCAGAAACAAAACCCCATTGTGGGCCAAACTAACTTCTCCAGGCTGAGGATAAGTTCCTCCTCCTATGAGTCCTGCATAAGAGATAGTATGATGCGGCGATCGGAAAGGTCTTTTTGCTATCAGCGAAACTTTTGGAGGTAAAATACCAATTACTGAATGAATCTTCGTGGTTTCAATGGCTTCTTCAATATTCATTAAAGGCAAGATTGTGGGAATTCTTTTTGCAAGCATTGTTTTACCGGAACCGGGAGGTCCAACCATTAAAACATTGTGTCCCCCGGCAACAGCAATCTCAAGGGCCCTTTTTGCAGCACCCTGACCTTTAACATCCGAGAAATCAAGGTCATACTTCGAAGTTTCTCTGAATATCTCGTCCAGATCTACAAAAAAAGGTTCCCTTTT
>CAZALG010000186.1:0-4389 GCA_964485935.1 uncultured bacterium
ATGTATGCTGTGAAGGGAATACCGACTACTTACCTAATTAATAAAGATGGAAAGATTGCAGACAAATTTGTGGGATATTTTCCCGGAGCCGAGAAAAAGATAGAGGAGGCCTTTCTCAAGTTAATGGAAAAAGATAATGAATAAGCGTATACTTATTTATGTTCTGGGGCTTATCTTTTTTATTGGGTTTTTTGTTTTCGGTATTCTGTCCCAGCAGAGATTGGATACCGAGCACAGAGGGTCAATTATCTGTTTTTCTTGCATAGGCATTGGTTAGTATGTTCGGATGGTTATACAAAAGGATTGTCCGGTATAGCATACTAATCGCTTTATTTTTTTCCGCAAATAATTATTTTCACAAAAGCATCTATCAGGGAAGATTGAAAGGCTTTTTTTTCCCGGGATTGAATTGTTACGCTTGTCCTTTAGCCCGGTTTTCCTGCCCTCTCGGATCTATGCAGAATTTTATCGGGGTCAAGACTTTTCCGGTGTACGTGTTAGGATTCATGGGCCTTTTAGGGATAACACTTGGGAGGTTGGTTTGCGGATGGATTTGCCCTTTCGGTTTTTTCCAGGAAATTCTTTATAGGATAAAGACTTTTAAAATTCGTGTCTCCCAGAAGTATAGTTATTCTAAGTATTTGATTTTGTTTGTTTTTGCAATACTTCTTCCTCTTCTAACCACCCAACCCTGGTTCTGCAAGTTATGCCCGGCAGGAGGGATAGAAGCAGGTATTCCAATGGTTTTGTTAGATCCTTTTCTGCGACCCCTTATCGGTATTTTATTTTACGTTAAAATGGCAATAGTTGTAATATTTGTGTCCTCCTCGATTTTAATCAAAAGACCTTTCTGCCGTTTTATGTGCCCTCTCGGAGCCATCTACGGCATTTTTAATAAATTTACTTTTTTTAAGATACAGGTCGATGAAAACAAGTGTATCGAATGTTATGCCTGTCAAAATGTGTGCCCAATGGATGTTGAAATCTTCAAAGTCCCGGAATCCGTGGATTGTATAAAGTGTGGTGAGTGTATCAAGGCATGCCCCACAAATGCGTTATCTTTTAAATATGGTTTTCATTCCGCATTTAAAAGTTCTTCTCAAAAAGCTAAAAGTAAATCTACTCTTTAATTATTAGAGAAAGCCCAAACTTATTGAGAGCCACCAATCCGATAATCACGACCGGTAAGAAATTAACCGCCCAGGCGACTATTGCAAAACTTAAAGCACTGCTTTTTGATATCTGGAAAAGGCTTAAAGAAAAAATTACAAAGTAGTGATAAGTCCCGATAAATCCCGGCGAAGAGGGAATGGAAATACCTAAACTACAGATAGCCATTACCAGAAATGCAGCTCCGAAGGAAAGAGGGAAGCCGAAACTTATAAATAAAATGTAGTAAACTATAGCGAAGCAGGACCATAAAAAAAGAGATTGAAGAAAAGTATATAACAGAATTTTAAAATCGCTTAGAATTTCCAACCCTTTTATAAAAGCCTCCAGAAATTTCTTAATTTTTTCTTTAAACCTTTTGGGAGATAATAAAACTAATATATTAATTATTTTAGGATTGTTTTTCAGTATGACAAGAAATATAATAACGGATATTGTTAGTATCAAACCTATCCAGAAGATTTTTGACACTATTGTGTTGTTTGAAATCAGTCGAAGAGAGAGAACAAGAAAAAGTATTAAAGTAATCAGATCGATTACTCTTTCTACAAGTATTGTGGCAAAAGAGGCACTTTTTGATATCTTCTCAGTTTGCCCAATAGCAAAAGCCCTTATAAACTCTCCTCCTCTCGCGGGAAGAATAGAGTTTGCCATAAATCCTATGGATAAAGAGCCAAAAGTATTACCGAAGCGTGTGTTTTTTAACGGCTTTAATAAAAGTTTCCATCTGTACGCGCGAGGTATAAAAGTCAAACCATTTACGAAAGCAGCCACAATAATCAGGGAATAATTGGCGGATTCTAACGCGGTAATCAGTTCCTTAAAATTTACTTTCAAAAAAGCAAGCCAGAGAAAAAGAGCGCTTAATAATAGACCTATTATTATTTTGACTTTTTTCATTTATAAAAGAAAAAGCAAACAGACGGTAAAAACTAAAGTGCATATTGTGATAACTCTGCCTATTCTAAACGAGAGTGGATTATAAAATAACTCCACTTGGTGCGTGCCGCTATAAAGAGGGATGGCTCTCAGGGTATAATCTGCGCAGTAGATTTTTGTTTCTTTTCCATCGATGTAGGCGCACCATGCCGGATTATAGATTTCGGAAAGCACAAGAAAACCGGGGACTTCGGTTTGTACTTTCAGGGAAATTTTGTTTGTTTCAAAAACCTGGTTTTCGATTTTATATTCGGGGTGTTTATTGTTTTCCGGTAGAACTAATTTTGGCTCCTCTTCCAGTATAATCTCATTACGATAATCAAATTCATCGCTTGAGAGTATATCTAATATCTTATTTTTTCGTTTCTCTAAAATGTATTTATAAACCATAAATGCTCGTCGTAAATAGTTTTCGTTCGGGACGAGTCTAATCAATTCTTTGTCTTTATCTACCATAAGTTTATATTTTACGTTTAATAAATTCAATTTTCTATCAAAAGATACTTTTGAAAATTCTGCAAATCTATTTATTCTTAAAGGAGTGTAACCTTCTATAAGTTCAAGTCGGTATATGTTGCCACTATTTCTTTTCAATATCATTTGATTATCTTTTCGAACATTTATTCTGAATTTCCCCTTTTTGCTTTCTTCCTGTAAAAATCTAACTAGTCTATTGAAAGGATAGTGTTGTTGCGGCGATACTTTACTTTTGTTAAAATTATGCCCGAAGGTAAATAAATCTATAAAGATGAGCCCTATGGCGGAAGCGGCAAGAATATTAAGTGGTATTAGTTTTTTTGTTCTTAAGAAGATAATAGCAATGGATAGAGAAAGAAAGAGAACAAAAATACTATATTGTTTTACTATGTTTCTATAGGCGCGAATGTTTCTGGTAAATTCGTTTATATTTTTAAACGCCCCGGCATATACAAGTATCCAGAATATAAAAACTAAACCTATCACCCAGAATAGCGCTTTAGGAAATTTTATTTCCTTTTTATTAAAAAGAAAATTTGCACCAAAACCGGCTAGTATTGCCATTGAGAAAGATAATACTCCGGAAAATCTTCCCGGAATTCTAAATTTATTAAATCCCGGAAGGCAATAGTATATAAATTTGTATAAAGGAGTGTGTTTTCCTAAGGCTGCGAGAAGAAAAAAGATAGCCGTACCGGTGAAGAACCAGATCAGTTTATTCTTTCTATCTTTAAAGCTAAAGAACAAAAGAACAAGAGGGAAAATTCCCAGGTAAATAGCCGTTTCCCAGAATGATCCGTATGCACCACCTCCACCCCAGAAGGGAACAGAAGCCTGCCCAGTTCCGGAAACAGTTCCGAAGAGTTTGGGAACTAAAAAAGTTAGCAGATGAACCGGATGGACTGAAAGAATTGCTGATTTTTCAAAGGAAATACTTTCACGAACAGTGTACTTAGAGTATTCAAAAGCAGGCAGATATTGAATTGCGGCAATACCCAGAGAGATTGTTAAAATCAAGCTTAACAAATAGATAGATTTTACGACTGAGTAATCTTTTCTGTTAATTATGATAAAAAATATTGTGTAGAATGTCAGGAAATAAAAAATGTGTAGGGAAAGTTGTGGGGAACCAGCCAACATAGACATACCCATAAATAGTCCTCCCAAAATTGAATAAAAGTAACTTTTTTCCTTCAAAGCTTTTTGCAGAAATAATAGAATTAAAGGTAACCATACGATAACGCTAACAAAGGTTAGATGGATTGTTCTGGTTATCAAAAAACCGCTGAACATAAAAGTTACCGCACTTACCAATGAGCCATTTTTTGAAAATGATATTTCTCTTGTGTACATATAAGTAAAAACACCAGCTAGTAGAATATGTAATATGTCTTGTAGTTCCAATGCATAATAAGAAAGCACGCCTTTTTTTACAAAAAGAATCAGAATCAAGTTAAAAGGATAAAAGAGGGCGCTCTGGATGTCACCGATAAGAGACATTCCCGAAAAAACGTAAGGATCCCATAATGGAAAAACACCTTCCCTGAGTGAAGTAGCAAAAAAATTACGGAAAGGATAATACTGATATAGAAAGTCCTCAAAGAAATAGTAATTTCCGAGAATAATTTGGTTAAAGAATACTATACAAAGACCTGTAAGTAGAGCATAAATATGAATATTTTTATTGAAGTAGAAATATTTTTTCATTTTACAAAAATTAACTTATTATAATTATTTTTATATTTAATTAAAAAATAATTAAATAGCATTTATTGATATAAATAATTTTTAAGAATGACTAAA
>CAZALG010000187.1:0-4372 GCA_964485935.1 uncultured bacterium
ATGCAGGGTCCCGGAATCAATAAGAAGATAAAGGCGACCTTGATAAAGTAAAGAAAAAAAGGAAATACCCTTTAGGTAGAATAAAAAAGGCGGAAGAGTATTCCGCCCTTTTTTTGTAAAAATTAAAAATATTGATTACTAAGACACGAAAACAGAAAAGTAATAATTTGTGTAATTCGTGTGATTTGTCGTTCCTATTAGATTTTGTGGGTTGGGGATTTCATGCTTGACAAAGCTTTTGTTTAAAATATTAATATTTTGTAATTGCTTTAAAAATGAAATGCGTATAAAAAAAATGGTAGTTGGATTTTTACAGACAAATTGCTATATCCTCGCAGGTGAGCATCAGGGCATAATCATAGATCCCGGCGAGGAAGCAGATATAATATTGAAAGCTGTTTCTGATTTGCAAATAGATTTGATACTTTTAACGCACAATCATTTAGACCATATTGGAGCGTTGCCTGCGGTTAGAAATGCGACTTCGGCGGAGGTTGCAATACATTCTCTGGACAGAATTAGTTCCGCAAATAGAGAGCTTAAAGATGGAGGAAAAATACCGTTTGAGGGTAAAGAAATTTCAGTTATGCACACTCCGGGACATACGCCAGGAAGTTGCTGTTTCTACTTCGGGGGATATCTTTTTTCCGGGGATACTTTATTTTCCGGCGGATGGGGTAATACATCGCTGCCTGGGGGAAATGAGAAAGCTATTTTCAAGAGTATCAGGGAAAAAATAATGTCTCTTCCAGACGGTGTTGTTGTTTGTCCCGGGCATGGCGAGGCAACCACTATCGGAGAAGAAAGGTCTTTATATTTTTAAAAGGGAGTACATCTTTTAGAAGATTTTGTGATAAAATTTGTTAAAATATCCTAAGTTGCGGTTTTCTCAAAAAAGAAATAATGTCGAAAATTCCTTTTTGTTTCTGTGTTTGAAAATTTCAGGAGTAATGGTCTATGTTTTTATTATTTACAATGATTTCAATTTTGAACCCTTGACAAACTTGAAATTTGAATTATTCTAATAAAGCTATGGAAAAAGTGAAAGAGATTTTAAAAGAAAGAGGTATCAAGCCTTCGATACAGCGTATGCAAATATTTAAATTTCTTATGGACAGCAAAGATCATCCTACAGCTAAAGATATATATGAAAGGATATCAAAAAAAATACCTACGCTTTCAAAAACAACTATATACAATAGTGTTAAGCTCTTTGAGGATAAAGGCATACTAAAGCCAATAAGAATAAAAGAGGGAGAAGCCAGATATGATATAAGTTTAGAGCTTCATCCGTATTTTAGATGCAATAGATGCGGCAGGCTTTTTGATCTTGACAGAAAGCTTATTATAGAGGATAAAGAAGAAATAGGCGGGCATCTAATTGAAGAAAAATGCGTCTGTTATTCTGGTATTTGCAGGGATTGCAGGAAAAAGAAAGATATATGATGGTAGTCAGCCTGGACATATAAAATCTTACATGTCCATAATATTCGAAAAAACAGTAACTTAGGAAAAAGGAGGAAACATGGCTAAATACGAATGTACGTTCTGCGGCTACATTTATGACCCGGCTAAGGGTGATCCTGATAACGGAGTTGCTCCGGGTACCGCATTTGAGGACATTCCCGATGATTGGGTTTGCCCGGTTTGCGGTGTAGGTAAAGAAGATTTCAAAAAGATAGAAGAATAATAAATCTAAAGGAATGATTAACCATGTAGCCAATTTGTCGCCTATACTACAGGCTTTTCTGGCGACGTTATTTACATACTTTTTGACCGCGCTTGGAGCAGCAAGTGTTTTTTTTACAAAAGAAGTAAGTAAAAAATTGCTGGATTGGATGCTTGGGTTTGCCGCAGGAGTAATGATCGCGGCGAGCTACTGGTCTCTTCTTGCTCCATCGATTGAAATGAGTAAGGGACAGGGTCTTCCGATGTGGGTCCCTCCGGCGGTAGGATTTCTCTTAGGTGGGGTGGTTTTAAGGTTAATAGATAGAGTTCTCCCTCATCTTCATTTAGGTTATCCGATGCGCGAAGCTGAAGGAATAAAAACATCCTGGCAGCGTTCGGTATTGCTTGTTACGGCGATAACATTACATAATTTTCCCGAGGGTCTTGCGGTTGGCGTTGCTTTTGGGGCTGCAGCCGTTGGAATGCCGCAAGCGTCACTTGGAGGAGCAATTGCTCTCGCCCTGGGTATAGGGATTCAGAATTTTCCGGAAGGGATAGCCGTGGCAATGCCTCTAAGAAAGGAAGGCTTATCAAGAATGAAGAGCTTTAATTTTGGTCAATTATCCGGAATTGTAGAACCTTTAGCCGGAGTTTTAGGAGCTCTTTTTGTGATATCCGCCAAATCTTTACTTCCTTACTTTTTAGCTTTTGCCGCAGGAGCTATGATATTTGTCGTAGTCGAAGAAGTCATCCCGGAATCTCAACACGGAGGAAACTCGGATATAGCTACAATGGGTGCTATGCTCGGATTTACAGTTATGATGATATTGGATGTCGCTTTAGGGTAAAACAAAAATAACCACAGAGGATACAGAGAAAAAGAAAAGTAAGCGGTAAAATGAATTAATGGTGATTTAAAAATGATTGATATATTAGCTAATCTTATAATTCCTTTAGGAATAAGTACTTATTTATCTTTAATTCTGGGAATAATATCGGGTGTTAGAAGATGGAAACTTAAAATACATAAAACAATAGCAGTAATAACCATAATACTCGCGACATTGCACGCAACGCTTGTTATATACTTTTACTTATAAAAAACAAAGGAGATAAAAATGAATAAAAGCAGAATATTTATATTGGTTTTGTTGATAATACTTTTCGTCTCTTTAAAAACCCTTTCTCATGCTCCTACAAGAATCGATATGGATTTTGATAATGAGAATAAACTTCTTAAATTAGAAATTTACCATCCGGTACTTTTACCCGGGAACCACTATATAAAAACAATAGAAGTTTATCTGAACGATAATCTAAGAATAGTTCAAAACTTTGACCGCCAGATGACGAAAAAAACACAGAAAGCAGGCTATTTTATCTTCGAGGCCAAAAAAGGTGATATTATAAAGGTAAAAGCTATTTGCAGTAAACACGGAGACAAAACTGTAAGTTTAGTTGTCCGGGAAAAGAAATAAATCACAGATGTACAGAGAGCAATAATAGGGGAAACGGAAACCAGAAAATACACTTTGTGTTCTTTGTGACTTTGTGTGAGAACTAAAAACAAGGGAGATGAAATGGATGTAAAAGAAGCTATAAAAGAAAGAAGGGCATATCGTTCGCTAGATTCAGTTAAAATTACAGAAGAAACAATAAGAGACTTCGCGGAAAGCGCTTCTCTTTCGTGTTCATGTTTTAACAAACAGCCATGGAATTTCATTTTTGTTAATGGTAAGGATCAATTAATGGAAATGCGTGAAGCGCTTTCAAAAGGTAATGAATGGGCTTATAACGCTTCTATGATGATCGCAGTATTTAGTAAAGAAGAAATGGATTGTGTGGTAAAGGAAAGAAAATATTTCCTGTTTGATACCGGTTTGGCAGTTGGAATGATGATTTTAAGGGCTACGGAATTGGGACTTGTAGCTCATCCGATTGCCGGATTCGATGAGAATAAGGCAAAAGAGATACTTAATATACCACCTGAGATGAGATTAATTACCCTGATAATTGTCGGAAAACACTCTGATGAGATAAAGGGCGAGTTGAGTGAAAATATGGCAAAAGGTGAAAAGCAAAGACCACCTCGAAAATCATTTGATGAATTTGTCTGGATTAATGAATATAAGGATTAAAAGGCTTAAAAAGTAGGGGGAATATAATGCTATTATTAATTGTGCTATCTTTAATATCTGATACGGCTTACGTGAAGAAGCAGCTTATCAAAGCCGATTCTTTGTATCAAGAAAGCTACAAAGATACTTCTCTTTTTAATGAAGCGGAAGAAATCCTGGATTCTCTCATGCTCAATTCGAAAATCTTAATGGATGAGATTCTCTGGAGAAAGTCGCACCTTTGTTTCGAGAGAGGCTACGCTCTTGAGGAAAAAGATAAGAAAAAGGAATGGTACGAAAAGGGTGAGAAACTTGCAAAACTCGCAATAGAGAAAAACCCGAATAATTCTGAAGCACATTTCTGGTTTGCGACTAACAAAGGAAGTGTGGGTAAGATCAATGGTGTATTAAATTCTTTATTTATGGTAGGCGACTTAAAAAAAGAAGCGCAAAAAGTTATTGAACTTGATCCGGGGCACGCGGGAGCCCATATGGTTCTGGGAGAGGTCTATAAATCCCTTCCCGGTCTTTTCGGAGGGGATAAGAAGAAAGCAATCGAAGAATTTGAAACAGCGATAGATAAAGAC
>CAZALG010000188.1:0-4345 GCA_964485935.1 uncultured bacterium
TTGCATTAGATAAAAATGGTAATGCGTATGTAACAGGAGGAAGTTATAACACGGGTACCGAATACGATTACGCGACAATCAAGTATTCGAGTACAGGAGGAGTACAAGAAGAGGATTTATTCGATAACGCTCAGAATATCTACCTTGAGGCTTATCCGAATCCAATGAATAAAGACGTAACTATAAGATATGAAGTACCGGTTGATTCCAAAGTCTCACTCGAAATTTACGATCTTTCAGGAACACTGGTAAAGACATTGGTACGGGAAAACAAAAAAGCCGGCTATCATACAGTAAGATGGAGTGGAAAGAACAAATTCGATAAAGAAGTACCAACAGGAATTTACTTCTTAAGCATGGAAACGGGTAATTCAAAGGCAACAAAAAAACTCACAATATTAAAATAGGAATCAGCAGTCAAAGGGACAACCGGTGACCGAAGACGGCAGACCGGTTAAAGATGACCGGTGACCGCAGACAGTAGACCGAAAAAGTTGGGAAAGGAGAAAATTGGGAAATGGGTTTTTGTCTTTCCTAAACCCTAAATCCCATATCCTAAATCCTAAACATGCTATTTAACCATTTAACTGATCCAAAGGATCTGTAAAACTATTTAACTACTTTCCTATTTCTCTAAACACTATACACGAAACCCGAAACTCTAACTAGCCACAAAGAACACGGAGATTTTTTTGTTGTTTTGACTATTGACTGGTGACCAGCGACATATGACTCTGTTACCGAAGAATAATCGCTTTCTTCCTGTAAACCTTATCCCCTATCGCAACCCTGACAAAATAGATACCGCTATCTCCATTCCAGTTCAGGGAATATTCACCAGAAGAACTAATTCCATCAATCAATTTTTCTATTCTCTGACCGAGAATATTAAATATCTCGACCTTTACCTTTTTGCTTTCTGCAAGAGAAAATTGAATGTTGATTCCGGAATTTACGTTAAGGAGTGAAACTCCTTCCTTTCCAACAATATTCTCTTTAATTCCTGAAGTCCCGGAACATCTAAAGATACAAACACCTTCTGTTCCAAATGCAACATAAATAAGATCACCAGTTATATATAAACCTTGAGAGCCGTTCTCTTGAAAGTAATATCCAACCTCTTCTGGATCGGCGAGGTCAGAAACATTAATTACACGCAAACCATCGTCATCTGATACATATGCGAGGGTGTCAACCACGTGAAGGTCTGAAGGTACACCCACAGTACTCTCGCGTCCAATCTCAAAGGGATTATTTGGGTCCGAGACATTTATTATATGCAGAGAATTGTAATATCCCACGTACGCAATTGTATCCACCACATAAACGCGATAAGCCCTAGCATCTGTACCGTAAAACCCAATTTCTTCAGGATTGTTAGGATCGGACACATCAATTATGCGTAAACCATATTCACCATCTGTAACATACGCAAGGGTATCGATTACATAAATACACTGGGCGTCCTCCTCCGTATCATAATATCCGATTTCTTCAGGGTTGCTGGGATCAGTAATATCTAATATACGTAAGCCATTACCACCATTCGCCACATAGGCTAATGTATCGACCACATGAACACTTCGAACATGACCCCCTATATTGTAATATCCAATTTCTTCCGGATTAGTCGGATCGGAAACATTTATTATACGCAAACCTCCGGGACCATCCGCCAAATAAGCAAAGGAATCAATCACCTCAACACCCAAAGCATAATTTTCTGCATTGCAATATCCAACTTCTTCGGGATTGGTTACATCGGAAATATCAAGTATAAGTAGACCACTGACACTATAATTATACCGTAAATTATACGCAACATAGGCCAGGGTATCGACCACATATATATCTACTACATATTCTCCCATATCAAAATATCCAGTTTCTTCCGGATTGGTCGGATCGGAAACATTTATTATACGTAGACCTTTATAATAGTTTGCCACATAGACAAAGTTACCAATCACCTGGATATCGGAAGTTACGTCTCCTGTATTGTAATATCCAATTTCCTCGGGATCTGTTGGATCGGAAATGTTTACTATGAATAAATCATCGGTTCTACCCCCTACATATGCAAAAGAACCAACCACCTCAACCCCATCAATGTAATTCCCAAGACTTAAAGACCCAATCTCTTCAGGATTGGTCGGATCAGAAACATCTATTATCCGTAAACCATACGAGAAATCCGCTACATAAGCAAGCGTATCAACTATCTGAATCTCCATAGCGTAAATTGAAGGAAGCATAAGGCCGAAATGTACAATCTCATCCGGATTTGTCGGATCGGAAATATCCAAGATATAACAACCATTCCAGCCATCCGCCAAATAAGCGAGAGAATCAACCACATGGATTCCCCTAGCAAAACCCTCCGTGTGGAAAGAACCAATCCCTTCGGGATTTTCGGGGTCGGAAACATCTATTATTACAAGACCGCTATCACCATCTACCACATAAGCAAGGGTATTCAATACATGGACAGAGTAAGCATTTCCTCTTGTATCATAACACCCAATTTCATATGGATTGGCTGGCTCAGAAACATTGATTATGCGCAGGCCATATTCACCATCTGTAACATACGCAAGGGTGTCAACTACAAACGTTCCGTTAACTCCTCCAGGGCATTTGATCTTACCTAATGAAACCGGATTAAAAGGATCCGAGACATCCAGTATTCGAAAATAATATCCATCATCCATATAAATAAGCGTGTCAACCGCATAGAGAAATTCACTCTTACCACTGAACCATCCGCCAACAAGCTCACAATTCAGTGAATCTGCCCTGAGTTTATTGCTCGACATATTAAACTCGGGCTTAAACCTACTCCCCATTTCCATTTGAGGCTGCGCAAATGTATTGGCGTTTACTAAAAGAAAAACAAATAGTATAATAGTAATATTAATAAAAAGTTTCATACCTCCTCCCGATTTTTTGTACTATAAGTATAATGATATTTGATAAATCGTCAAGGAAAATTAAAATGTTGGTTGGTGGGATGGTTGGTTAGTTGGTTGGGGTTTTTGCTAAAACCTAAAACCCAAGACCTAAAACCTAATCTTTCCTTCCTAACTTCCTAACCCTCTAACGCTCTGACGCTCTGACACTCTAACTTAAAAAATCTTTTGATTTTTTAAAGTTTTGTTATAAATTCTGCGATTATTTTGAAATCTTTTCACATTTTAAGTTCTCGGGTTGTTTATACTAAGTTTACATTTTTGCTCGGGACAAAAGTGTAAAGTTAGGGGTGTGATTATTTGTTGTGGGGGAATTTCTTCTCCAATTCTTTAATTTTATCGAGGACTTCCTTGCAGAATAAGCGGGAGCGATTCCAGGTTTGCCCCTGTTTAAAGCACTCTTCTTTCCCCTTCAACCACTTTTTCAGTTCTTTAATTATTTTTTGTTCGTTTGTCATGATGTTTTGTTTTTACTAAACCCTAAATTCCAAATCCTAAACCCTAAAAGCTATTTCCACAACCTTGTTGTCCCGGGATTGCTTCGGAGGCTGGCAAATAAATTATCCGAAATTATTACGTGGTCGTCGATTTCTATTCCCATTATTTTTCCGGCTTCGATTAGCCTCTCGGTCATTTTTATATCATCTTGACTTGGAGTCGGATCGCCTGATGGGTGATTATGAACTAATATTATCGAAGCGGCAGAGTTTTGTATAGCCGGTTTAAAGATTTCTCTCGGATGCGCGATACTGCTGTCCAGGATACCAACTGATATATCATCGATACTAATAAGTTTCTTCCTTGTATTCAAAGAAAGAATTTTGAAATGTTCTTTCTTTTTATTTCCTAAATCATTTTTAAGTAAATCAAATACGTCTTTCGGAGTGGTGATTTGATAATCGAATTTATTATGTTTATTTAAAGCTTTTTCGCCAAGTTTCAAAGCGGCTTTCAATTTACACGCGGTCGCGAAGCCTATTCCATCGACTTCCTGTAATTCTTCGACCGACGCTTCCTTCATTTTCGCCAAATTGCCAAATCTTGCCAGCAGATTTTGAGAAACAGACAAAACACTTTCCCCTTTTCTGCCTTTCTCGACGATCAATGCCAAAAGTTCCTGAATGGAGAGATTATCAACCCCAACCTCTTTCAATCGTTCCCTCGGTCTATCCTCCTGCGGCAAATCGTGAAGAGTAAAATATTTATCGCACATTAAATCAATCCTTTTGTTATCATTTTTGTTTATTTTCCGGATTTTTTTTGATTTGTCAAGTGGCTAGATTCGACCACAGATTCACGGATAGAAAAGTTTACATAACATAATTATCTAACTTTACACTTTTGTCCCGAGCAAAAATGTAAAGTTAGGTTACTGC
>CAZALG010000189.1:0-4313 GCA_964485935.1 uncultured bacterium
TGAAATGACGGATGTGCTTAACGAATTTCCGAAGCTTCTTGACCCTAAATCCGGAAAGCCTTTGATGAAGAGAACAATCCTCTTGGCAAATACTTCCAATATGCCGGTTGCGGCAAGAGAAGCTTCGATTTATACAGGCATAACTCTTGCCGAATACTTTAGAGATATGGGATATTCGGTAGCCCTTATGGCGGATTCTACTTCCAGATGGGCTGAGGCTTTGCGTGAAATATCCGGAAGACTGGAAGAAATGCCCGGTGAAGAAGGATATCCTGCTTATCTGGGGAGTAAAATTGCGGAATTTTACGAAAGAGCAGGAAAAGTAAAGTGTTTAGGTAGTGATGATAGGGAAGGCGCGATTTCGGTTATCGGAGCTGTTTCCCCTCCGGGTGGAGATCTTTCCGATCCGGTTGTTCAAAATACACTTCGAGTCGTAAAAGTTTTCTGGAGTTTGAAAGCTGAATTAGCTTACGCGAGGCATTTCCCTGCAATCGATTGGCTTACTTCTTATTCTCTTTACCCGGACAATGTTAAAGATTATATGAATAACGAGGTAGCCGAGGATTTTCTTGAAATAGAGCAGGAAGCCATGAAACTGCTGGAAGAGGAAGATGAATTACAGGAAATGGTAAGACTCGTTGGTATCGATGCTCTTTCTCCGAGGGAAAGGCGTATACTCATTGCCGCAAGGCTTATAAGAGAAGATTTCCTGCATCAAAACGCGTTTCATGAAGTAGACACCTATACTTCCATAAAGAAGCAGTATATTATGTTAAAAAATATCATAACTTTACATCGGGAAGCAGAGAAACATGATGCCAAACCTGAAGAATTGGAAGATCTTGATATTCTCGAAGAAATTGCCCGTATGAAATTTATTGATGAAAAAGAAATGAAAAAAATTGAAAATTTACAGAATAAAATAAAAAGCGCGCTCCGTAATATTGCAACCGTTAAAGAGGAGGTAACGACATGAGAGTAGAATATCAGGCTGTTTCGGATATTTCCGGTCCTCTTCTATTTGTTGAGGGTGTTAGTGGTGTTAGTTATGGGGAACTATGCTCTATTACATTACCAAATGGAGAAGAAAGAACCGGAAAAGTTTTGGAAGTTCATAGAGATAGGGCTATGGTGCAGGTTTTTGAGGGTACCAGAGGTATAGATATTCCCGAAACGACGGTTGTTTTTCAGGGGAGAACGATTCAGCTGGATCTTTCTCCGGATATATTAGGAAGAATTTTCGATGGTATGGGAAGGGTTATGGATGGTGGTCCTCCGATTTTGCCCGAAAAGAGAAGGGATATTAACGGAGAACCAATTAATCCGTATGCCAGAGAATACCCAAATGAGTTTATTCAAACCGGCGTTTCGACAATAGATGGCTTGAATCCGCTTGTCAGAGGGCAGAAACTCCCATTCTTCTCGGGTTCCGGGCTACCTCATAATAAAGTTGCAGCGCAGGTAGTCAGGCAGGCTAAGGTTTTAAGTTCAGAAGAGAGCTTTGCTGTTGTATTTGCTGCCATGGGAATTACTTTTGAAGAAGCTGAGTTCTTTAGAAACGATTTTGAACAAACCGGTGCTCTGGAAAGAGTAGTTATGTTTTTAAATCTTGCTGATGACCCGGCAATTGAGCGAATATCTACTCCGCGAGCTGCTTTGACTGCTGCTGAATATCTTGCATTCGATCTTGAAATGCATGTGCTTGTAATTATAACCGATATGACGAATTACTGTGAAGCATTAAGAGAAATTTCGGCTGCCAGGAAAGAAGTACCGGGGAGAAGAGGTTATCCCGGATATCTTTATACTGACCTTTCCTCCATTTATGAGAGAGCTGGAAGAATAAAAGGAAATAAGGGTTCTATAACTATGATGCCTGTTCTTTCGATGCCGGAAGACGATAAAACACATCCGATTCCTGACCTTACCGGTTATATTACGGAGGGGCAGATTATCTTTTCGCGTTCTCTTGAAAGAAAGGGTGTTTCGCCTCCTATTGACGTTTTGCCTTCACTTTCAAGGCTTAAAGATAAAGGTATAGGTAAAGGTAAAACCAGAGAAGACCATGCTGACCTGTATAATCAACTGTATGCCGCATATTCAAGGGGCAAGGAAGCCGAAGAACTTTCAGTAATTCTCGGTGAAGCGGCTCTTTCAGAAATGGATAAAAAATATCTTGAATTTATGAACAGATTCGAGGCAGAATACGTTAGTCAGGGCGAGTATGAAAATAGAAGCGTGGAAGAAACTCTTGATTTGGGTTGGAAACTTCTTTCTATATTCCCCAGAAAAGAGTTAAAAAGAATCCGGGATGAATATCTGGATAAATATTTTGCAAAATTCGGCGGGAAGGAAGATACTGAAAGTCCTAAAGCTAATGAAAAAGCAAGTGAAAAAAAGTAACTACAACAATATTGATTTGGTATAATTGTTGAAATGCAAATATTAAATATCAAAATGGAAAATTTTAACAAAGAATTCAGAAGCCGGAAGTCAGAATACAGAATCCCTTCACCACTCCAAATAAGAGAAACAACGAATTACACGAATAGCACAAATACTTTTTTAGGTGGCGAGGGGATGATTTTGCATTTTAATCTGTCATTTTGCTTTTTAAATTTTGATATTTCATTTTCAAAAGCATCTTCAATGCCCGCGTGTTTTAATACCAGTTTGTTAAGTATAATGACCGATTCGGGGAGGGTATAAGGTATGGCAATGCAGGTTAACGCGACGAGAATGGTGCTGCTCAATCTTAAAAAGCGGCTGAATATCGCGAAAAGAGGACATAAATTATTAAAGCAGAAGCAGGATGAGCTTCTCAGAATACTCCAGAAAACCATCAATGAACTTTCTTCTATGAGAAAAGAAGTAGAAGAGCAGCTAGCGGAAGCTTTGAAGCAGTTTTTTCTTGCGAGGGCTTACCAGGATAAAAATATCTTTGAAGGCTCTTTTTTAATGCTTGATACCGATATCGAGTTATCGGTGGATGTGGAAAAAGTTATGAATGTTCCACTTCCAAAATATCAAAAAAGTTTGAAGGGTGAGATAGTTTCCTATGGATTCGCGATGACTTCTTCCTCGCTTGATGTTGCGCTTAAAAGTTTAATGAAAGTCTTTGATAGATTGATAAAAATGGCTGAGTTAGAAAAAAGAATTATTCTTTTAGCAGAAGAGATGGATAAAACAAGGCGCAGGGTTAACGCTCTTGAATATATATTGATTCCCGAAATTGAAAGTTCAGTGCGGGAAATAAATATGAAACTTGAAGAAAGAGAACGGGAAAAAAATTCAAGATTGATGATAATAAAGGATGTAATAAGAGGTTAATATGCCTTTTGTTATATTTGTTTTAGCTCTATCAATGACAGAAGTTCGTGTAGATGCTCTCTTGGATACAACAGCAAAGCTGGTTTCGCTTTATCCGGAAATAAAGGGCGTTGATACTCTTGAGAATATTATATTCAAGCTCACTAACATAGAACGCGAAAAAAGGGGTTTGAGAAGTTTAGAATTAGACTATAGGCTAAGGATTGCTGCAAGGCAGCATTCGCATGAAATGTTAGGGGAAAATTATCTTTCTCATGGTTCTTCAAATATACTTAACAAAACTTCGTCACAGCGAATTTATAATTCAGGATTACCAATTCTAAAAGTTGGTGAGAATGTAGCGGAAGATATTGGAAACCTTATTCCTTTCCTTTTTAAAAAGGATCCTGATTCTCTTGCGAAAAGAATTGTTGCAGGATGGATGGAGAGTCCTCGGCACAGAAAAAATATCCTGGAACCTGATTTTACACATATGGGAATTGGTTCGGTTGTGAGAGGAGAAACGCATAAAGTGACTCAGAATTTTGCGGATTGCTCAGATTTTATGGTTGATAGCGTTGTGGCAAAAGTAAATGAAGGGAAATACCTTCTATTATTTTATATGAGTTCATTGTTATCAGATATGCGGGTTTTTGATGATGGTGAAGCACTGGAAGAAAGGTCCGTATCTATAAATTCAGGGTCTATTGGTATTCCTTTAAAGAGGGATTCAAGTCTGCATAAAGTTGAACTCTGTTTGAAAGAGCAGCAACTTTACCGATGCGGTGTAAGACTTTTTGTTCATACGGGTTCTCCGGTAGAAACTATTTTTCAACCTTCAAGTTCAAGTTATAAATGATTCGGTTGGTTTGTTGGATCGTGGGGTTGTTGGGTTGAGGTTTCCAACTATCTAACTACCAACTACCTAACCGTTAAAAAAATCTTTATTACAAAGAATAAAGATTTTTTTAATTGCCTTTGAGAGAACGGCAATTAAAAAGGAT
>CAZALG010000190.1:0-4305 GCA_964485935.1 uncultured bacterium
ATATAAACAGTAACTTCTCCCTGAGCATCCGAACCTCCGGTTATCGCGCTTATGCTAAAGCGAGTAATTGTAACTTCATCCGGAACCACTTTTCTTATCGCATCATAGACGGCATCTACAGGGCCGTCTCCCGTACCTTGTTTCTTAAAATACTCTCCGTCTACCTCTATCTCGATAGTTGCAGAAGGGAGAACATCAGTTCCACCGGAGAATTTAGTGGAAAGCAGTTTGTATTTTTCTTCTATTGTAAAAAGCTCTGCCGCAACAAGCATTTCGAGGTCCTCATCGTAAATTTCTTTCTTTTTATCCGCGAGAGCCTTAAATTTTTTGAAAAGCTTATCTATTTTTTCATTAGAATACTGGTATCCGAGCATTTCAAGTTTATTTCGAAAAGCGTGTCGTCCTGAATGTTTTCCGAGAATTAATTCGTTGGAAGGCAATCCTATATCTTCTGGTTTCATTATTTCGTAAGTGCTTTTCTCCTTCAGCACTCCATCTTGATGAATACCCGCCTCATGGGCAAAAGCATTTCTTCCTACAATTGCTTTATTTGGTTGGACCTGAACTCCTGTAATCAAAGAAAGAGCTCTGCTCGTAGGATATATGTGTTTTGTATTTATATCTGTTTTAAAGTCGAATAGGTCCTGCCTTGTATTTATTATCATCACAAGTTCTTCAACAGAGGCGTTTCCGGCTCGTTCTCCTATACCGTTTATAGTGCATTCTACCTGCCTTGCTCCCGCTTTTACCGCAGCGAGTGAATTAGCCACAGCTAGACCGAGATCATTATGGCAATGAACGCTTATAATGGCGCTGCTCTTTATTTTGTCCTTCAAAAAACCAATCAGTTTGGAAAACTCATCCGGCGTAGTATATCCAACTGTATCAGGAATATTTACAGCCCTCGCACCAGCTTTTATTACTGCCTTACAAACTTTAGCCAGAAATTCAGCTCTTGTTCTTGTCGCATCCTCCGCTGAAAATTCAACATTGTCCGTGTATTTACAGGCATGTTCTACACCCTTTACAGCTGCTTCAAGGACTTCTTCCTCACTCATTTTAAGCTTATGTTGCATATGAATGTCGGATGTTGCTATAAAAACGTGAATACGAGGCTTTTTTGCGTGTTTAAGAGCATCCCAAGCACGGTCTATATCTTTTTCTCTTACTCTGGCAAGACTGGCTATTTCCGGACCTTTTAAGGTTTTTGAAACCTCTCTTATGGCTTCAAAATCTCCTTCTGAGGCTATGGCAAAGCCGGCTTCAACGCAGTCGACATTCAGCTTCTGTAGATGTAAGGCTAATTTCACCTTTTCATCCACATTCATGCTAAATCCCGGAGCTTGTTCGCCATCTCTAAGAGATGTGTCAAATATATATACTTTCTCACTCATTTTTGCCTCCTTTTAAAGTTTAAGGTCCATTAATAAACAAAAACAGCAGTTAAACACACTGTTAGGTAACTTAAAACCAGACTCAAAAAGTCTTATTTTCTTTGAAAATTATCCCCTTTTGATTTTTTGTCAAGGGCAACCACAACCCCACACACCAAAAAAACTAAAAATATTGAACCACAAAGCACACAAAGATCACAAAGTTTTTACTTTTCTCTTGTTCCTAAAACCTAAAAACTAAGACCTAAAACCTAAATTATCCACAGAGAAACACAGAGAAAAAAAAACAACAAAAAGGTCTTATTTGTTTGTTTTTACTACCCAACGACCTAACGATCCAACGAACCAACAAATCAAGTAACAACAAATTGCACAAATAGCACAAATTTTTTTTTAAATTAGAATATAAATTGAGTGTATTTAGAAATTCAATCATTAGACAAAATTACTCAAACAAAGTTTCTCCTTCGTCCTCTTTCTTCTCTTGCTCTTTCCCTTCCACTCCTTTTCCCATTTCCTCATAATTACAACCAAACGGTTTGAATGCTTTCACATAATTTTCTAACAAATCATATTCTTCAGAGGTTCTTACCCATTCACTATCATTCTGATGGACATGAATGTGAGTTGCGCCCATCTCTTTTATGCATTTTAATTGCGGATTAGCTTTACCTACCAGAACGCCAAGATCTCCCTGACCTATATAAATCGGAATCCAATCGCCGTCTCTAGTTTTTTTAGTGAAAATGTAGTTACCATACTTACCGGAGTCAAATTTAGCAGATAAATTATGGACGGAATATTTATATCGTTGACCATCTACCCCAATCCATTCGCATGCTTCCTCTTTCTCCATATTAACCTCCTCGCTATAATAAAATATCATCCCATACCAAAACTTTGTCAACCCCTATCTTTAAAAATTCTTTATAAGAAGCGTAAACTTTTAGTCGTTGTTATATTATCCGTTAATATAGATATTTAGTGTGACGTTCCGAAGGAAAATCTTTGAGTTTTATTCTTATCCTTTTTTGCTTGAAATTATTGAAGTTAACACCAGACCCAGGCCTAATCCTGCGAGTATAGATCCAACAAATGCCAGAGGAGATACCTGTAAGAAAAAGAACCCTACACCTATACCTATAAGTACACCTCCACCAATAGCCCATGTGCTCTTATCGTCTTTTTTGGTTGCCATGTAAACCTCCCTTTTTTTATTTTACAAAGTTATTTCTTCTTTTCTATTTTGATTCGGTCGTTTCCTTTTGATTAACTTCATATACATCGTTATTATAAAAATGATCCTAATCTTTGTCAACATAAAATCCTGTAACAACTTCTCTCTCAAAATTTGTAACATAAAGAACACAATGCCAACAAAACACAACACGATACAAATTTAACTTGTTTTTTTAACAACAAATTGCACAAAAACTATACCCAAAGTAAAAATCCAAACCAGCAAAGTATATATATGTTTTAGGTGAAAAAATAAAAAGCTAAATGTTCCCTTGACATTTTAAGTATATGCTATATGTTTTTTTTATGTGGGATAGAAAAACCTTTAATTTTAAAAAAGTAAGATATCACAATACAATTTGGATTCAGGACGAATTGATTTTTCGGGTGTTTTTTTTCATCTTGCTGTTGCGCTCACATTGTTCCCCTTTTCTAAATAATCAATGTATAACAGTTCAAAAAAAATCGATATCAAGTTCAAAGCTGCGATAAACATAAAGAAAATACATGAGTATCACACAAACGACTGATCTACATCCAGAATTTAAAATTTTTCTTACCGATATTCAAAACAACTATCTCTGCATCACCGCTTTGGTAACAGATTCCCAAGCGGACCCTATTCATATTACAGGAGTTATTTATGATAAAGTGACTGAAATACTGGCCAATGAGGGAGCACAGATTGTTCATGAACGGATATTCGGAAATATTGATATTCATAAAAAATTAATAGAAATTCGAAATAAAACCATCCGGCATAGATTTCCTGAAGATCCGGGACTGGTAACCTATATCGAAGGGAAATCCTGCTATGGTAATCCACTTGCGGGGATTCAACTTCGCGCTTTCTGCCCCTCTCAAAGGGAAGAAAAAGTAAAAATTATTCAAGAAAGTAATGTTCCTCTAGGACGAATGTGGATTCGAAATGGTGCCAAGTTTTTACAACTCCAAAGACTGCACGGAGTAAATTCATCCAAAGGGCAAAATCGACGAGAACAAGCAGAAGAGATGTTTCGTAAAGCGGAAACTCTTTTAAAATCTGAAGGTGCTTCATTCCGGGATGTGGTCCGAACGTGGATATATGTAGATGAGATTCTGGACTGGTATAATGAATTTAATTCGGCAAGAAATACATGCTACACGGATTTTGGACTTTTTAAAAACGGAGATATCAATCATGCGGAAGAGATTTTTTTACCTGCCAGTACAGGTATTGAAGCGAAAAATTCTGAAGGAGCTTCTACAATTATGGATCTCTTTGCAGTCACACATAGATCCAATACTGGAATAGAAATCCAACCCCTTTATGGTATTAGGCAGCGTTCGCCTTATCGATATGGCTCTGCATTTTCCCGAGCCATGAGGGTGGTTGAACCCGGGGAAAAATGGGTCTTTGTTTCAGGAACTGCGTCCATTAATGAAAAAGGTGAAAATATCCACATTGGAGATTTAAACTCTCAAGTGAAGCATACAGTAGAAGTCGTAGATTCACTAATTCGTCCAGAAGGAGCTTCTTTTTCTGATCTTTGCGAAGCTACCGTATTTCTCAAGAAAAAAAGTGATTTCTCCTTGTATCAAGAAACTGCGGAATCTCTCGGACTATCAAATATTCCAGCAGTGTATTTGGTGGCAGATGTATGTTGGGACGAACTTTTATTTGAACTAGACG
>CAZALG010000191.1:0-4305 GCA_964485935.1 uncultured bacterium
AGGAGACCATAATTCAATTTTATCAATAGCCCCAAGAAAGAAAACCTCATTCTCGATTTTCGAATAATCTCGAAGCTCTTTTGGAAGTACAATACGACCCTGAGAATCCATAGAAAGACGTTCCGAAGCATAAGAAAAAGCCCTTATCGCCTCTCTTATACTTTTCTGAGAATATCTCTTATTTGAAAGATCCTTTACGAATTCATTCCACCCTGAAAGAGGAAAAAGCAAAAGAGACGTCTCAAACCCCCTGACTATATAAAAACTTCCTTTGTCTTCTTTTGTTAAAACAGACCTGAACTTCGCCGGAACAAATACTCTCCCTTTGTGATCTACAGAGTATATGTCATTTCCTATAAAATACATTCTTTCCTCCTTACCCTTAAATACTATTCCCCACTTTTCCCCACCTGTACCCACAATTATAATCACATTATCTGCTTTGTCAAGGGGTAAAAGTTATTTTTTTTAAGAAAAAACTCTAATTTCTGTTTTCATATAAAACGTTTAAATGCATGGATTAAGGAACAAAAATTTTATGAAGAATTTATTTTTCTCTAGACTTTAATTCCAAAAAAACGTATCTAACCATAGAATCACAGTTAATACGGATTCCCCACTATGTTACAACGCCAAATCAACCTCGCGAGGAGAACACAGAGAAAATTTTTTTTGCTTTACTAAATCCCAACCCCTAAATCCGAAACCCTAAATTCGGACACAGATGAAGGTAGACTTATTTTATTGTTGGTCTATTGGTCGGTTAGTCCGTTGGTCAGTTTAAAAAACACACCAACACACACACGCACTAACGCACCAACTATCATAAATATTGCCACGGATGGAGACAGAAAAACACTGGATTACACAACTATTTCCACTTTTTGTTTTTTGCTACTAACTAATTGAGAAATATCCTATTATAACTTATACAAATATCTCACAAATTATAATTATTAGATATCACCTCAACAATAGCCTCGATAGTTTTATTTATTGCTTCGTTTGTACCGCCCGAAAAACCGGAACCACCTGAACTACCGGTAACAGAGTATTCTCCAAGTCTCTCATTGGTTGCGGCATCGATAAATAACAATTTATTAGTCATGCGAGCCTCACCAGCAAAAGCACCAAGCCAGAAACGTGAACCTGAACTCACCTTTCTAATATCTGTAATTAAAATCTCAAGCAATAAAGTTCTCTCTTCGGGTTCAGCATCTTCAGGTTTAGCTTCTGTAGGTTCGGCATCTGCAGGTTCAGGTTCGGTAGGTTCAGTATCTTCAGGTTTAGCATCTTTCAATAACTCTACTTTATCAAAGACATTAAGAGACATTACTTTTGATAGCACTAAACCTCTGAGATCGAATAGCTCTTTTTCTACATCTTCCGTTACCATAGGTTTAACCGAAAGCACAAAATTTCTGTAGTTGTTAAGTCCTACTGATAAAGGTTTTTCTGGTGTTATTTGAGAAGAAGCGCAGGATATTAATAATATAAGAATAATGAACAAATAGCTTTTTAAAAATTTACATTTTTTCATTTTTACTCCTTCTATTTCATTATTAAAAAACATAAAATCTAATTAAATGGTATGGAAACCATAAATACAGCTCCTTTTTCTTTGGGCTGGAAATTCAGAGTAGTTCTTATAGGCACTCTTGTCCATTTTGTCTGGTTTGCACCAATAATACCACCAATAAGTGCAGCAGTACCTGTAACAACTAAAGTAATAGGAACTATAGCTCCGGTATTTAATTCTAGAGAAGGATCTTCCGAAGCATCTATAGCAGCCGAAGCAATTCCTAACAAAGAAGTTAAAAATCCCACTCCAGCACCCATTGCTGCATATTGCATAACCTTGGAACCTGAAGAAACATCTAAAACCTTTATTTCATTTCTACTAATACTTATCTCTTCTCCTGTATTTAAAATACCATTAAAGTTTGTTGAAGTAAAACAACCGTCTTTCCCTTCTATACGTTCACCGGACTGGAGAAGAGCTCTAAATCGCGGATGCACAACTCCTTCTTTTTGCGCAAAAACATTATTCGAAAAAAGAAACAATATAAAAATAAACGATAAACCTAGCTTACGCATAATACACCCCCCTTTGATTACACAATCATTATATAAAAATTTGTAATATCTGTCAACCCATGAAATTACAATCTCTCAGGTGAATAAATTAAATACATATATAATTTAATTAACGCATACTAATAAATAGAACAAAAGCAAAATATACAAAAAACCAATCTATACAAATACTTAGGGCTTGCGAAAGTCAAAAAAAACCTTAAAATTTAGCGTTATGCTTGTTTCTGATGAGGTTATAAATCAAATAAAAGAAAAAATAGAAATAGCTCACCTCATTGGAGATTATCTTCCTTTGAAGAAGGCGGGTAAAAACTACGTGACCAATTGTCCCTTTCATAAAGATGACACGCCTTCTTTCCATGTTTCTCCGGCTTTAAACATATTCCATTGTTTTGGTTGCGGCAAAAGTGGGGATGTCATTACATTTGTGATGGAGTTTGAGAAGGTTCCTTTTACGGAAGCTGTTCGCGTATTAGCCGAAAGAGCTGGCATACAGATTGGCAAATTTGAAGGAAAAAATGAAATCTTATATTCAATACACGATTTTGCAGTAGATTTCTATCATAAGGAACTTTTAAAATCACCAAAAGTACTTAGCTACTTAAAAAAAAGGGCTGTCAATAAAGAAACAATAGAAAAATTCAAGTTAGGCTTTGCTCCATACGGAAGCAATTTCCTTCCCAAAGCGAAAAAAGAATTTAAAATACAAGATTTAATAAAAAGCGGTATAGTAAAAAAAAGTAACAGAGGGTTAAAAGATACGTTTTTCTTGCGGCTTCTATTTCCTCTATTTTCTACTTCAGGAAGGGTTATAGGCTTCGGAGGAAGAAGATTAAGTAAAAAAGGACCAAAATACCTTAATTCACCGGATACTCCAATACACAAAAAAGGTAAAAATCTTTATAGCTTACATCACACTAAAGAAGAAATAAGAAAAACAGAGAAGGATATTTTGATTTCCTATCTATTTATCAGGCAGGTATAAAAAACGCTGTCGCCTGTCTGGGCACCTCTCTCACTATCGACCAAACAGAACTGATATCACGATACGCAAAAGAGGTAATTCTTTTCTTTGATGAGGATAACGCAGGAAAAATAGCAACTTTAAGATCTTTAGGAATGTTACTCGGCGAGGGAATTAACGTAAAGATAGGTAAGGGAGCAAAAGCAAAAGATCCGGATGAAATAATAGTAAAGGAAGGAAAACAAGCCTTCGAAAAACTAATAAAAGAGTCAGACGACTTCATGGATTGGATGCTCGAGAGAATAAAAAATAAATACAAACTCAGTTCTCCGATGGAGCTTTCAAAAGCTGTCGACGAAATTAAGTCAATGCTCGAAGTAATTAGAGACCCTACAAAAAGGGAAATTTATAAAGACTTTATCGCAAAAAAACTCGCAATTAGAAATGAACTATTGGCTCAAACTAAAGTAAAGCAAACAACTATTATTTCTCATAAAAAAAGCAATATAGATGAGAGAGAAGAATACGAGTTAGACTTAATATTTTCTATGCTGGAGAATCCCAAAGAAAAAGAAGCTGCTCTTTCTTCTATAAAAGAGGAACATTTTCAAAATCCTCATCTAAAAAAATCCTTCAGGTTAATAAAAGAAGGTACGGATTTGAAGACAAAAGATTTTATGAGCTCCCTCCCCCCCTCTTTTGTGGAATACTTAATGAAAAAAAGTGGAGCACCTGTAAATTCGGCTATGACTTGTGCAATAAGTTTAAAAAAATATCATCTAAATAAGTTAATAGAAGAAAAAATAACGGCACTACAAAAAATCAACGAGAGGGAAAACAAAGAAGAAAATGAAACATTACTATGCAAGGAGATAGATGAACTCAAAGCAAAAAGAGAACAACTTAAAAAAGGAGAAATTCTTGGAAGATAAAGCTCTCGTCTGGTCGGAAATTTTAAATTTCATGGATAAAGATGGGAACATCTATCTCGACGAATTAAAAGAAAAACTAGATATAACAGAGGAAAAATTAAACGAAATTTTATCCGAAATAGGAGAAAGATTTGAAGAAACATTAGAAGAAGAAGATAATGAAGAAAAATACATAGATTATAATATTAGTTCGGTTAAAATTTCTCCTGTCGCTTTAGATCAACCCATGAAACTTTATCTCCGTGATATCGACGGAACTTCCCTGCTCACAAAAGAGGAAGAATATGAAATAGGTAAGAAATTAGAAAAAGG
>CAZALG010000192.1:0-4304 GCA_964485935.1 uncultured bacterium
GTGTATATTTAAGAGAAAAAAGAAGTAAAAGGACAGAACAGGAATTCGAGGATTGGATTATTGATAATTTACCTTACTTGAGAACCAAAGATGGGAAGATGATGCAGCGTAAGGAAATTGCCACACGTCTTATTATTCTTTGCTCTCAAGGTATAAAGCCGACATATAACGACCTTATCATGACTTCGGATTCTTTTGTCCAGAAATATATAAAAGATGATTTTAATCCCTCTGTAAACATTTATTTTTCTAATACTGTATCTCCGGGCAATAAAAATTGGTTAGAAAACTATTTATTATTGGAAAGCTTTGCCTATAGATTGGTAGGGAAAAAAGGTAAAAAAATGATTGCTTTTTCTCGTTTTTTTGAGTTGTTTGAAAATTTAAAATTTAATTCAGTCTCAAATCCAAATGTTTATAGGGGAGCTTCTGCCCAGAGAATAGCACGGAATTATATTTTAACTTTTTATCAGTTTGGGTTAGAGTTAAAGGAAGAAGCACTATCTTCTAAGAAGCAAATAAATATAGCAAAGCATAAGATAGATTTAAGTAAAGAAGAAGAAGGAAAACTAAAAAAATCCGCCAAATTGTTTGAAAAATGCATAGATATTACTCCGGATTATTCCTCATTGATACCCGTTTTTAATGAGTTAAGAATAATTTACCTTTTTTTAGGAACACCGGATAGTCTAAAAAGATTTATAGACGAAATTCCTGAGGAGAAAATCTTTTCGGAAATTCATTTCTATAAAGGTCAATTATTACTGGATAAATTGGTATTGAATAAAGATATAACGGATGAAAAGAAGAAAGTAATGGCGCTGGAATCAGAAAAGGAGTTCAAAAAAGTTTTGAGTTATCCAGAAGATAAAAATGACATAAATGGTTATATAGGATTGTTGGATTTATATGTGGAATTAGGTTATGAAAACAAGAAAGAATCTTTGATAGCAACAGTAATAAATAAACCCAGAATTTTCAGTAGCGTTTTTATGTACAATTATGATTTGAAAAAAGATACTGTAATGTCTATTTATCTGTTAAAAAAATGGTTGGAGGTAAACCCAAATGACGGTAAAGCTAAAATATTGCTTGATTCTCTTAGTACTGATTTTTAAGATTAATGGTTGCAAAAAAGCGTCTCTTCCTCATTCGATAGGAGCGAGGGATAAGGTCATTCTTGTTGCTCCTTCTGAATTTAGAGTAGATTCTTTTATTAATGAACTGGAGAAAGTAGAATATTATCCAACAGCAGAGAAAGTTTTTAATGTAGAAAGAGTCGGTTTATCCGAATTTGATAGATATAAGCTCTGGAGAAACGTAATTATTGTGGGTAATTTTAATGAAAGTTATATCAACGATTTATTGGGAGAAAAAGCAAAAGAAGAACTTGAAGAAGGCGCGCAGCTTTTCTTGGAGGAGGATCTGTGGGTACGTCTTCAGACAGCGATAATAATAACAGGCATGAATTCCGAAAAAACCCAACAACTTCTTAATCGGTCGGCGGAAACTATTTATAAGGTTCTTAGAGAAGAAGAAAGAGAAAGATTTTCAAAAGTGGTTTATATGCAGGGTTACCAGGAAAAGGAAGCAAAAAAAATGGAAACTCTATTAGGAGCATCCTTTGACATTCCCTTAGGTTACAGGTTGTCTAAAAGCGAAGATGGTTTTATGAGTTATGTGAGAAAAAATCCGGATAGATTGGTCACACTTTTGTATAGACATGAACCTATAAAGAATCCAATTAAGTTTCGCGATAGTCTTTTCTTAAGATATTTTAAGGGAGATGAGGTTTTTGATGACAGTATTCCTGTTACTTCGGCGGATGAAAAAGTTCAATTCTTAAAATTACCCTTATTTGATACTATAAATTTTAAAAATGAAAAGGCAATTCAAATTAAAGGAGTATGGAGAAATGATAAAGTAGAGGGAGGTCCAATGGGTGGCCCTTTTGTTAGTTATATCTTTCAAAAAGATGGAGTTTGGTATTTTCTTGATGGGCATGTATTTGCTCCCGGGAAAAAGAAATGGCCTTTCTTAGAGGAAGTCAATATAGTGCTTAATACGTTTAAAAAGGAAAATTGAATGAGCCATCTTGCAGGAAAGATAAAGGATAAAGTACACGAAACTATAATAGGACAGGATGAAATATTAGAATTAACGTTGATTTCTGTTCTTTCAGAAGGACACTGTCTGATTGTTGGCGTGCCTGGACTTGCTAAGACTTTATTGGCAAGTACCTTAGCCCGAGCTCTTGGTTTGACCTTTTCACGAATACAATTTACTCCCGATTTAATGCCAACTGATATAACAGGAACTGAAATTATTAAGGAAAGTCAAAAAAGAGAGAGATTTTTTGATTTTGTAAAAGGTCCGGTGTTTGCAAATTTTGTTTTAGCTGACGAAATTAACAGAGCACCTCCTCGTACCCAGTCAGCGCTGCTCGAAGCAATGCAGGAAAAAAGGATCACTTACGGTAAGAAAGTTTATCCTATTGAATCTCCTTTTTTCGTTATTGCCACTCAAAACCCTATTGAACAGGAGGGGACTTATCCTCTTCCGGAGGCACAGCTTGATCGCTTCATGTTATCACTAAAAATAGATTATCCGAAGGAAGATGAAGAAAAGGAAATAATTGCAAATGCGCCAAGGAGTTTTTCTTCAGAAGTTAAAGCTGTAACCAATGCAAAGGAATTACTTAAATTTCAAAATAAAATCAGGTCGATACCCGCCAGTAAGAAAGTGATAAATTTTATTGGTAAACTTCTCAGGAATTCGAGGCCACAGTTAAGTGAAATTGAGCTCGTTAAGAAATATGCGGAGTGGGGGATAAGCCCAAGAGGAGGACAATATCTTCTACTTGGCGCTAAAGCAAGAGCTTTTCTCCATGGCAGACCGACTCCTTCAGAGGAGGATATAAAGAGCATTGCTCACGCTGTATTTGACCACAGGATTATCGTTAATTTTCTTGCAGAGGCGGATGGGATTTTACCTGAAAAGCTAACAGAAGTTATTTTAAATGAGACGGATTAATTTTCAGTCTGATTTAAGAAGCGTTTTTAAAGAAATTGGGCTGATTACTAGGAAATTGGGATTCTCGGTTTATCTTGTGGGCGGTCCTGTTCGCGATATACTGCTTGGGAGAGCCTTTCAGGATGTAGATGTTGTATGTGTTGGTAATGCAGTTAAGTTGGCAAAAGTTTTCAGTAAAAAAGTGAAAGGAGAATTTATTTATAGGCGTAGATTTCCGAATGCAACAGTTAAATGGAATAATTCCGCAAAAGTCGATTTTGTTTCTGCCCGCAGCGAAGTATATCCCAGAAATAAAGTCGTTCTTCCCAGAGTACGTAGAACAAAGGATATTTTAGTCGACCTTAAAAGAAGAGACTTTACAGTCAATGCTATAGCGGTCGATTTAAATCCCGGAACTTTTGGAAACTTATACGATCCTTTTGGAGGTCTTTTAGATTGTCAGAAAAAGATTCTTCGTGTTTTGCATCCGAACAGTTTTAAAGAAGATCCCACCAGAATTTTCAGAGCCATAAGGTTCTCTATGGAACTTTCTTTTCAATTAGAAGAAAATACAAAGAAATTACTTTACAGAGATCTCAAATTCCTCAGACAGTTATCACAACAGAGGTTATGGAAAGAAATCAAAGTGTGTTTGAACGATGGTTCGGATATACTAAACTATCTAAAAAAATATGGGGTTTTAAAAGTTTTGAGTTTCTCTTATCCGGGTCAGGGCTTCTTAGAAAGGGTAGATGTGGGTTCGCTCCAGTTTGATGTAAGTCCGGTCAATACTTTAATAATGGCACTCGTGGAGAAAAAGCCGATTCGTGGCTATACTTTCGAAAAGAATTTTATTCAACAAATTAAGTATATAAGGGAAATCAATAATAAAACTCTTCGAAATATAGAAATAGTACATAAGCTTTTTAAACTTGAGGATTACTCTTTGTTGTACCTATTCGCCAAATATCCCAAAAACTCGATAATAATTGAAAATTTCTTTGACAACAGAGAAAAACTTAAACCTGAATTAAACGGAGAAGAGATTAAAAAATTAGGGATTAATGAAAGTCCCGAAATAGGACGTTTGATGAAAAGAATAACAGAAGGAAGATGGATTGGAAAGATAGCCGATAGGGATGAAGAGGTTGAGTTAGTAGAAAGGTATTTAGGAGGTAAAGATGTCAGTTGGTAAATTGAGAGAATGGATATATAAACTCGGGAGGTATATTTGAGACTGACGAAAAACGAAATATATTAGTTGAATTACAAAATGAGAGCAGAAAAAAAGA
>CAZALG010000193.1:0-4298 GCA_964485935.1 uncultured bacterium
AGATAAAAAATATATTTGAAGAGATACTTGTAGATATACATCATATAGGAAGCACTGCCGTTCCGCTGGTCAAAGCTAAACCAATAATAGATATTATGGTGGAAGTCGAAGATATAAATAAAGTAGATGATTATAACAAACAAATGGAAGAATTAGGCTACGAAGCATTGGGCGAATACGGCATCCCTAAGAGACGTTTTTTCCAGAAAAGAGGAAATAAAAGGACTCATCATATACATATATTTGAAACAGGAAGTCCTCAAATCAAAAGACATATCGATTTTAGAGATTATTTAATCTCAAATTCGAAAGTCGCCGAGGAATATTCCTTACTTAAAGAAAATTTGGCAAAAAAATACAGGTACGATATAGATAAATACCAGGAGGGAAAAGAGAGTTTTATAAAAAAGATAGACAAAATTTTAGGTAATTAAATCACCCAACCTATAAAATTAAAATCACAAGATTACACAGATTACCACAAGATTTACGACTGTTTTTAGTCAAAGGACATGGCTTATAGTTATTAAGCGAATGTTTTCCATCCGAAAGCATAATAAGTATTATCTGATTTTGAGACTCTAATATTTAATTCAAAACCTTCCATCCAAATCCTAAATCGTAATACTGTACATATATTGTTTTCACTTTGGTCAATTCTACTATAGTGTAAATTATCAAAATCAAGAGTTATCCCTCTAAAATGATCTAAATTACTGACACGTTCTAAATTTCTTGAAATAATAGATTTTATTCCATCAGCATCTCCTTTAAATAACTCTTTGCATGACCAACTTAAGGAAAATTTTTTATATTCTGTTTCAATTTCACTTTCTGTGGAATCATTTATTTCTTTTGATTTTTCATCAAACTCTTCTAGTGCTTTCATCACCACTTCAGACATATTTCCCCCATATTATTACATTCAATTTTTTTATTAAAATACAAAACAGCATTCCGTACAAATCGCTAATAGACTGTTTTTTTCTGTGCTTGTTTAATAAAGATAACTTTTTTACTATCATTATTTCATTAGAATTTTTATAAAATTGCCTTTTTTCAGTTCCGCTTACCGACCCATAATGACGATAATATTAATTGTACTTGATTTGTCAAGATAAAAACTAACCCAGAACCCAAAAAAACAAATATTTCACAAGATTAACTCAAAATAATAAAAGAAATAGAAGCAGTGCAAGCAAGAAATTCATGGATTATGGATTAAGTGGTAAGTTAAAACTGAGTCCAAAGTCCAAAGTCAAACAAATAATTGAACCACAAAACTCACAAAGAGCACAAAGAATTTTATTGTTTTAATTCAAAATTAATAATTTAAAATTCTTAATTCCTAACACAGGACTCACGACGCACGACTCAAGACTAGTTTAACTGCTCTCTGCTCCATATTCTCTATTAGTCCTTGTCTTTATTCTCTTCAATCATATAATATAAACCTTATGCAAACATATAGAGCAAATATCTGGAAAATTTATACATATAAATTCTTATACATGCTGATGTTTATCTCAGGTGTACTCGTACCCTTCTATCTCGATTGGGGTAAAGTGAGCTATACTCAGGTAATGATACTCCAGTCTTTTTATGTTATCGTCGTGTTGCTAATGGAGATACCTACAGGAGCAATCGCGGATCATTTCGGAAGGAAAACCTCTTTGATTCTGGCTGCAATATCTTCATCGATCGCGACTCTTGTTTATTCTTCCGTCCCTAATTTTTACATCTTCCTTGTGGGAGAATTCTTCTGGGCACTGGGATTCGCTCTATGGTCAGGGTGTGATGAAGCTATGCTCTACGATTCTCTAAAAGAAATCAACCTTGAATCTAATTCGAAAAAGATTATCGGAAGATTGAGAAGTTTTGAAATGGCAGCTATCATGATTGCAGCTCCGATAGGAAGTCTTATAGCTTCAAAAATGGGGCTGAGATATGCTATGATGTTCGTATTCTTTTCTTTCTTCAGTTCTTTCCTGGTAGCTTTAACCTTTAGGGAACCTCACATTAAAAGCGAAAAAGAGGAAAAAGGGAGATACATAGAAACCCTTAAAAGCGGAATTAAATATTTTAAAGATCATAAGATTCTTAAAATACTCACTTTCGACTTAGTCTCAATAAGTTCTCTGGTCTTCTTTATAATATGGATGTACCAACCACTCTTAGGTAAAATAGGTGTTCCTATAATATATTTTGGACTTGTCCATGCTATTATGTCGGGCATTCAGATTCCTGTAATGAACGGTTTTGAAAAATTGGAAAAATTATTCGGTTCAAAAAGACGTTATTTGTTTTTCAGCGCTATTTTTCCGGGTATCTGCTTTATATTACTCGGTATAAATAGCAATATACCTCTGGCGATAGTAATTATAGGTCTTACAGCAGGATTTGGGCTTTCAAGGAATGTGTTATTCCAGAGCTATATGAATAAATATATAGAATCTCACAACAGAGCAACCGTTATTTCAACTATATCGATGGTAAGAAGCCTCGTGTGTGCTGTAATATATCCTCTTGTCGGATTAATGGTAGAGTGGTCTTTAAATTATTCGTTTATTATATTAGGGACACTCACCATAATCTGCGCTTTATTTTCAAAAGTCGAAGAAGAATATCTGATCGACTAACCCCACCCCCTCCCAATTAGAGTTTCATGCTTTTTTTATTAAATAAGATATAACATATATTTCAGCATAAATTAAAAAAAGTGAAGGGTACCGCTCATGAAAAATGCCTCGGAGCTCAAGCGGCACGGTATCTTTTTTATTCTCTTTAAATCCTAAAAGTTTAGGTATGCCTTTCATAAAAAATGTCTCGGAGACCGAGCGAGCATGGACTTTTGACAAAGTCAAAAGGAGCGAGGTCGAGAGCAAGCAGCAGTTTCCTCGCCGGGGAAACTGACTGCGGTTTTTTAGAAAGGTATACCTGAACAACACCCGCCGGGGAAATTGACTACGGTTTTTCAGAACGGTACCCTGAACGAGAAATTTAGGGGGGACTACATAATTTCTATTTTTCAAGAAATTATGATTTAAAAAAGTATGAAACTCCAAACCTCCCAGACCTTGACTATACAATGAACTTCAATATTATATAAAACTACCTTTTTCCTGAAAATAAAGGAGGGATTTATGCTCGTGGTACATGTACACGTTCACGTAAAAGAGGATAAGATAGAAGAATTCAAAAAAATATCGATAGAGAATGCCCAAAATAGCATACAAGAACCGGGAATAGCACGTTTCGATGCAATACAGCAAAATGATGATAAAAGTAAATTTGTCTTATGCGAAGTCTATAAAACCCCGGACGCCCCAGCCAAACATAAAGAAACAAACCATTACAAAAAGTGGAGAGACGCGGTTGCCGACATGATGACGGAGCCCAGATTTAGTGTTAAATTCTCAAACTTATTTCCGGAAAATTCAGACTGGTGAACGCAACACGATTCGAGTTCGCAACCGCGAAATGGATAATTTTTGGGGAGAGCTCCGCAGAAAAAATCGCGGATAATGCTTTAAATCTCGGAGGTAACCCTCTCATTGTCACAGGCAAAAATCAAAACAGGTGTAAATTCTTGCTGGACGATTTCGTAGGAAAGAATATAAAATTTGAAACATTTTCAGTAACCGGTGAACCAACAACCGACATTGTTACAGAATGTCTAAAACTAGCCAATCGAAGTAAAACCGACGTAATAATTGGAATAGGAGGAGGGAGTGCCATAGATACTGGTAAAGCGGTATCCGCTCTCGTAACAAACGGAGGAGATCTATTTGATTATCTGGAGGTAATAGGAAGAGGTAAACCCATAAAAAACCCCACCATTCCATTTATAGCGGTGCCGACAACCGCAGGAACCGGAACGGAAGTGACTAAAAACGCAGTAATAAAATCAAATGAACATTCCGTTAAAGTCAGCCTCAGGAGTCCTTTTATGCTCCCGGATATTGCCATACTCGATCCAGTACTAACCTATTCGATGCCGAAAGAGGTAACGGCAAGTACCGGACTCGATGCTTTCACGCAGGTAATAGAACCCTATGTTTCAATAAAAGCGAATATGTTAACAGATGCAATCTGCAAAGAAGGAATAAAAAGAATAAGCCGCTCCCTACTAAAAGCATTTAACAATCCTACCGACGCAAAAGCAAGAGAAGATATGTGTATAGGAAGTTTGTTTGGCGGAATAGCGCTCGCGAACGCAAAACTCGGAGCGGTGCATGGATTCGCTGGACCAATGGGAGGCATGATAGGCGCTCCCCATGGAGTAGTATGCGGTATTC
>CAZALG010000194.1:0-4283 GCA_964485935.1 uncultured bacterium
CCGTGAAAATATTATTTATTATTTTGCTCTTTGTTTCACCCTTTATTTTACACGTTTGGAAAAAGAATATGGTTAACGCACTTAATATAAAAATATCAAGTTTGACTACGGAAGTTCAGAATCTCGAGAGAAATGTTGCGGTACTTTATTCTAAATGGAGAAGAGAAACCAGTCACCGTATTATCGAAGAAAAAGCTCAACAGATCTTGAATATGAGATATCCAAAACGAAACGAAATTTTTAAAATAGAAGATTTTAAATTTTTAAGGTAAGATTAATGAAAGGTAAATTATTTAGCGGGAAAGCAAGATTATTAATCCTTCTATTCGTTTGCCTCTGGTTTTTAGTGTTTTGCAGGCTTTTTTATCTTCAGGTTATAAGATCCGAAGAAATAAGTAAGCAAACAAAAGAAGAGCAGCTACGGTTACTTCCTATTGAGTCGAGAAGAGGCAATATTTTCGATAGAGAAGGTAGGGTTCTTGCTACAGATTTGAAAATGTTTACGCTTTATGCGAAAAAAAGTCAAATTAAAAACCCTAAAAATATTGCGAAAAGGCTTTCAGATTGTCATATGGGAAGCGAAGAGAGGTTATTGAAGTTGCTTTCCAATGAGGCTGAATTTATAAGAATCGCCAGAGGGATTTCGGATTCGGTTGTCAAAGAAATAAATATTCCTGGCGTTTATGCTGTAAAAGAATGGTTCAGGTTTTATCCCTCGAATCTTTTGGGAAGAACTATTTTAGGTTCTCTTGACTGGAGAAGAGAAGGTATATTAGGTGTTGAGAGACAATACAATGAAATTCTTAAAGGTTGGGATGGTTGGGCGTATTTTCTGGAAGTGCCCAGGTATTCCGGTATTAACCTTTTGAAGAGGTCTGAAAACGATTATAAAGATGCATCCGAGGGATGTGATGTTTATTTGACAATTGACCTCGATATACAGACGGTTATGAATGAAGAATTGGGAATTTTAAGAGAGAAGACAGGAGCGACTCAAGTTATGGGTATTTGTGTTTCTGTGAAAACAGGAGAGGTTCTGGCAATGGTTAATTTTCCTGAGTTTGATCCCAACAGAGGTTGGAGGCTTAATGCATGTACCTCCTGGGAGTTTGAACCCGGTTCTATTTTTAAACTAATTCCTGCTTTTGCTTATATAAAAGAAGGTTTTTCTATCTCTGATACATTGGTGGATTCTACTACCATTGAATTCGGTGGAAAATTATTTAGAGATGCACATCCTCATTCAGCGTATACTTTTAGAGAAGCTATGATTTATTCCTCGAATGTTGGATTTATAGCGGTTGGTGAAAAAATTGGTAGGAAAGAATTTTATAATATAGCAAGGCTTTTTGGCGTTGGTTGCGAAAGCGGTATCGATTTACCGGTGGAGTATTCGGGAAAGTTGCCTCATCTTCCCCGTTCAAGGGATATAAGGCTTGCCACTGTTTCTTTTGGACAGGGTGTTTCTGTAACTCCATTACAAATGCTAATGGCTTATCAGGCTATCGGAAATAACGGGGTTCTTCTTAGGCCAAGGGTGATGAAAAGTATTGCTAAAAATGGTAGAATTGTAAGAAGAAGCCGGAAAGAAGTTATCCGTAGAATTGGAAGTCCGGAAGTTTGTGACGATTTGCTTGAGATTTTAAACGATGTGACGGAGGAGGGTACAGCTATTTCTGCTTCTTTCCCGTTTATTTCTATAGCAGGAAAAACCGGAACCGCATGGAAGATTGAGAATGGTAGTTATGTTAAGGGTAAGTACGTTTCCTCTTTTATAGGCTTGTTCCCGTATCCCGATCCCGAATATGTTTTGGGTGTTTTTGTTGATAACGTTGGCTGGCCTTACTATTATGCCTCGGAAACGGCTTGTCCGGCTTTCAGGAAAATAGTAAGTAGAATTGTAACTCATAGAGGTTACAGAGAGAAGTTTTTATAAATTATGAAAATTGATGAATTGTTAGAAGGCGTTGAAATTACAGAAAGAACAGATACAGTAAAGGAAATTACTGGTATTTCTGATGATTCTCGCGAAGTCAAACAAGGTTATCTTTTTGCAGCTCTCCAGGGAGAGATTTTTGATGGGCACGATTTTTATAAAGAAGCTCTGGATGATGGAGCTTGTGTTATTTTGATAGAAAAAAAATTATCAGATAATGTTCCTTATATTCTTGTTCCCAATGCCAGGAAGGCTTTTTCAAAAATTGTTTCCAATTATTATGGAAATCCTTCTAGTAAATTAAAAGTTATAGGCGTTACGGGAACCAATGGTAAAACCACCACTTCTTACCTCCTTTCTTCCCTTTTCCCGAATTCTGTTTGTTTTAGTACAGTAAAGTATATGGGACTTAGCAATCATATTAAAGCCATAAACACTACTCCTTCACCTATTTTATTACATAGAGAAATCGCTGGAGCCTATAAAAGAGGTTTGGATACCGCTATCCTTGAAGTCTCTTCTATAGGGCTCGATCAGGATAGAGTTTCTGATGTCGATTTTGATTATGCCGTTTTTACGAATATTACGAGAGATCATTTAGATTACCATAAGAATTTTGAAAATTATAGGAAAGCTAAAGCGAAATTTTTCGAAGGCTTAGGAGAAGATAAAATAGCGGTAATTAACGCTGATGATGCGAATGCTCCATATTTAATTAAAAGGATTAGTTCGAAAGTTGTGACTTATGGTTTTAAAAGAGGCAATGTTATAGGTAATATACTGCAGAATTCGGGAAAAGGTTTTAATTTAAAAATCGAGGGGATGGGTAGAAGCTTTGAAGTATTTAGCTCTCTTGTTGGGAGCTTTAATGCCTGGAATGTTCTTGCTGCTGTGGTTGTTGGTATAATGGAAAATTTAAATGATTCTGAGATTAAAAAGCGTATCGCGGAGGCTCCGCTTCCGCCGGGAAGATTAGAAAAAATTGAATCGCCGGAAGGAATTTTGGTTTTTGTTGATTACGCCCATACCCCTGATGCCCTCTTTTCTGTTATTTCTTCGCTTAAAGAATATAATCCTTCCAGGATAATAACTGTTTTCGGGGCGGGAGGACATAGAGATAAAGGCAAGAGAGGATTAATGGGTGCAGTTGTATCGTCACTTTCGGATGAAGTAATTGTTACCTCGGATAACCCCAGGGATGAAGACCCCGATGAAATAATCGATGATATATTCGAGGGTATTTCAGATAAAAAAGCAGTGAGGTTGAAAGATAGAAAAGAAGCAATTTTTAAAGCTCTTTCAATTACAGGGGAAGGAGATTTTGTCCTGATCGCAGGAAAGGGACACGAAGATTACCAGGAAATAAAAGGGAAAAGAATTCCTTTCTCCGATAAAAAGTGCGTAATGGAGTTTTATAACTATGAAAGAAATAAGGCTTGAAAAGATTGTCGAAGTATTGAAAGGTAAGTATTTAGGAAACAAACGCTTAAACGGTATAAGTTTAAGCAGGATTTCAGTTGATTCGAGGACGATTCAAAGGAATGAGTTATTTTTTGCCCTTAAGGGAGAAAACTTTGATGGCCATAATTTTGTGAGTGAGGCTATTCTTAAATCGGGCATTCCTGCTGTTGTATCTAAGAAGGTTAAAAACAAAGAAGTGATTCTGACCCGGGATACGCTTAAGGGTTTAGGAGATTTAGCTTCCTATTATAAAAAGAAAACGGATGTTTTTACTATTGCGGTTACGGGCTCATACGGAAAGACCACTACAAAAAATTTTATTGGGTCTATTTTTAGTACAAGCTATCCTACTTTGGTATCTTTTAAAAATTATAATAATCTTATCGGTGTTCCTTTGAATTTGTTTAAATTAGAGGAAGAAAGAATCGTGGTTTTGGAATTTGGCGCCAATCAGTTTGGCGAAATAAAGAGGCTGTCGGAAATTGCGGAACCTGATATTGGATTGATTACGGGTATCGGTCCGGCGCATCTTCTAACCTTTAAAGATAAAAAAGGAGTTTTAAAGGAAAAGTCTGATATTGTGGAAGGACTTAAAGGTCCTTTGTTTGTTAACGGAGATGATCCTCTTCTTCGTAATATTAAAAAAGGTAAAACTATTAAAATAGGAATTTCGGAGGACAACGATTTTACCTTTAAAATACTGCAGGAATCAGTGGATGGTACTATTTTTTCTACTTCAGGTACTAATTTTTGGATTAATTTGCCTACTCTTGGAATGTTGAGATGTGCTATGTTAGCTGTATCCGTTGCGCTACATTATGGAATTTCCCGTGATAATATTCAAGAAGGGCTTAAGAGAGTTGGAAAATCTTCTCATAGGATGGAA
>CAZALG010000195.1:0-4278 GCA_964485935.1 uncultured bacterium
CAACCCCACACCAAAAATTTATCGTTCTACTGATCTGGTTCATTGGGAAGTAATCGCCCAACCGGTAAGAGCTTCCTGGCTTACATATGGAGATAATCCCGGTGGTGGTATTTGGGGTGGTCACATGGTTTTATATAACGAAATCTACTGGCACTTTTTTGGAAGAGGGGGTGGCAGTATGTATTTCGTTACAGCGGATCAGCCCGAAGGCCCATGGAGTACCCCAACAATGATACAAGTTCCGACTGGTATGTCGGGATTAGGTGTAGATAATTCCATTTTTATTGACGATGAAACCGGCAAATGGTATTTACTCACTAAAGCCGGTCATGTAAATAATCATATGGTGGAATTGGGCGAAGATGGTCAGCCTACCGGTGTTGTACTTGATTTAACCTGGCTTAACGCAGATACTACGTACGGCTGGGCAGAAGGCCCAGTTATGTGGAAGTACAAAGAATACTACTATTACAGTTTTGCGGAGCATCTGTATGGTAAACAATACGTAATGCGCAGTGATACCTTAACCGACGATGAATCGGATTGGACGATTGTGGGAAATAATATATTTACCGGTTCCCAGGGTACCTTCGGCAGACCTAACCATATTTCGCCGGTAGTCATGCTCGATGACAGTACAAGCTGGACCATTGTGCATAGTTACCATAACGACAATAGCTGGTATGCGCATGGACGTCAGGGTTTACTCTGTCAGGTAACGTACAATGAAGAAGATTTCCCCGTCATACAGTATCCACCAAGTTATGCTGTTACATCTCCAGCTCTTCCCGGCAGCGGGATTCCCTGGATGGTACCTAAATCCGACATGTTCGATGAATCGGAGCTACATCCCAGATGGTCGTTTCTTGGATATAAACCCGATGGTTATTATTCGCTAACTGAACGGGAAGGCTGGTTATATCTGGAACCCTATAATGGAGAAAATACCGTAATTCAAAATGACGGCGAGCACAATTATTCTCTGATTACAAAAGTGGATTTCGAGCCGGAATCCACCTCGGATGGAGCCGGTTTATGGATAATTAACGGTCCTGAAACACATTATGTCAAAGTGTTTAGTACATTAAATAGCGAAAGTGAAAACGTGCTGGTATTTAGTTTTGAGGATATTTCATACGAAGTAGAAAATACGATTGGTTCCACAGTTTGGCTTAAGTTACTTCGAAACAATCATACGATATACGGGTATTACAGTTCCGATGGATTCACCTGGACCCGGATTGGCAAAGGTATAAATGCCGGAGACCTGGATATAGAACAAACCTCGTTTAATGATTTTACCGGAAGCCAACAGGGACTTTACGTTGAAGGGAAGCCGGCCTTTTTCGACCTTTATATATACCGCGATGCTTACACAGAAATATTGGCGGAATGTCCTGCCAATCAATACGGCACCTCCCGGAAAAACACCAGTCAGGGATATGTACTGAGCAATATCCACGCGGACGATTGGGCGATGTATGCAGGAGTCGAATTTGGCGGCAACGCTGATTATCCGAAAGCCCCGGATTCATTCGCAGTCATCGCTTCAAGTTCCACTTCCGGCGGAATAGTTGAAGTATGGCTTGATTCCATAGATACAGGCAATAAAGTTGCCGAATGTAACATCGAAAGTACCGGCGACTGGGAGAATTTCGAGGTATTTACATCGGAGGTGGATTCAGTATCAGGCAGACACGATGTATATTTGAAATTTACGGGAGAAGGGACAGAAGAACTCTTTCTTATTCAATGGTTGAAGTTTTTAATTGAAGGCGATTCTCTTGCATCTATTGAGGAGCCGTCCTCTTCCCAAATCCCAAAAAACTATGTTTTAGAGCAAAACTATCCAAATCCCTTCGCCCTTTCTACAAATATTAAATTCGGAGTTCCTGATAATTCTTTTGTTTCCTTAAAAGCTTACAATCTTCTCGGTCAAGAAGTAGCAGTAATTGCAGAAAGAGAGTTCTCTGCCGGCGTGCATTCAGTAACGTTCGATGCAACTCATTTATCTAGCGGAATGTATTTCTATAAGATTGAAGCAAAAGATGCCAACTTTTCCGAGACGAAGAAAATGATTTTAATTAAATAAAGAAAAAGTTAATTGCCTATTTTTTAAAATAAAGTTAGAACCGGTTTTTGTTTTTCTAGTTTTTATATATATTGACGGGGAGTTTTGAGAAGAAGTAGTCGTTTATTAAATTTTTTAATTTCTCAATATCTTCTTGTAATATTAGAGCCCTAAAGTCATTAGAAACCTTTATGAAAGATAAAGACGAAAGAATGCAAAAACATACTGAGGAAGCAATCGCAAAAATAAAGAAGAGAATAAGCGTTGAAAATTATGATTTTTAATATTTTAAACCTGGGATATCAATACACTTCTATACTCACAGCCTTGCTTCTACAATCGGTATAGGGTACTACTGCCACAAGAACATATCTCCCGGGTTTCATCGGTAAATTAAGAGCATAGGGATAACAGCAGACCTTAAACTCCCGGTTATTTACAAACCATAACACTTCTTTAGAACTCGGTACCACATTACAATTGATGGTTATAACAGCTTCATCCGTAGGCATTTCAGGGTCTATGTAGAATCTGGAATTGGCGTTGGGATAAGTTATTTCAACTTCATAATCATCAGGTTTCTTTTCATATCCGCCTACAGGGCTATACTCGACAGGAGGGGTATTAAGCCCCTGAGAAGCGGCCCAATCTTTAAAAATAGGATCCAGGACAACAAATTTTTTGTAAACAACAAATTTTTTCGGGCAACCGGAAGGAGCAAGCAAATTATTCCTTTTGTCTATAGCTATATATTCGACAATATCGCTATACTCGGTAGGCTCTGTCCCTGGTTTGAAATAATCCAGTGAAACATACGGAGTATTCCTGTCCGCCAGTTTACCCGTCAAACGGCAAATCGGAACCTGCACATAACCCCGAGGAGGAGGGAATTCCCTGTCATCCAGGCCTTCTTTCCTATTGGGATGAAGCAGCCCAAAAACCTTTTTAACGATAGGCGCCGCGTGCGCATAACCGCTTATCTGTTTCATAGATAAATTATCGTGATGACCGACCCAGACACCAACGAGATACGTGTCCGACAAGCCGATTGTCCAGGCATCTCGGTACCCTTCTGAAGTGCCCGTTTTCACGGCAACAGGATAAGGATATTCCAGATATCCCTGTCTTGGAAAAGTGGGCAGCCTGGCTAAGGGGTCGGATAAAAATCTCTGTATCTGTTTTGCTATATCAGACCTCATAAGCCTGGTTCTTTTGTAATCCATAGACGGGTCCGCGACCCAGCTTAGTTTCGTTTTCTTCCCTTCATTAGCAAGAACCAGATAGGACTCGCAAACCTGATTTAGACTCGTGTAAAGACCTCCGATAGCAAGTCCGAGTCCGTAATAAAGCGGGTCATCTTCACCCGGAGCAAGACCTAAATTCACAAAATACCGGTATGTTCTTTCCACACCTAAATCTTTAATAACATAAATAGACGGAATGTTTCGGCTGTTTGCGAGCGCGGTTTTATACAGCACAGGTCCCAGAAACTCCTTATCATAGTTTTCAGGAATAAAAGTATTGCGTCCCTCTCCGAAATCATGTCCTATATCTCTAAGTACGGTCGAGGCGGTATATCCAAGCCATTCCATACCAAGAGCAAAAAGAAAAGGTTTTAATGAACTACCCGTTGAACGAGGTGTCCTCGCGTAATCTATCGAACCCGCGTTTTTCTCATCGTAATAGTTTTCTGAACCTAAATAAGAAAGTATTTCGCCTGTCTCCTTTTTAACCACCATTACAGCTACATTCGAAGCTCCGGCTTCCCGTAACTCTGAAATTTTCCCGTCGATAATATTCTGAACTTCTTCTTGCAATTTTAAATCGATACTGGTTCTAATGGTGGTATTAAGATCGCTAACCATGTGTTCTTCATATCTTTTTTCATCTTGGAAATATTCCGCCATAGCCAGAACAGCGTGAATTGTAGAACTGATGCGTAATTCCCTGGACGGTAAACTAAAGTCCTTTATTTCCCTTTTAGCCTGCCTCCAATCTTCTTTTGAAATCCACTTATATTGAAAAGCTCTATTTATGATAATTTTAGCTCTTTCTTTAGCCGCGTCCATACCGTCAATCCTGCAAATGTTCATCTCCCCGGGAGCTTTCGGTAACGCGGCAAGCAAAGAAGCTTCCGCCAGACTAAGATCACTCAAAGGCTTTTGAAAATAACGCCTGCTCGCGTAATTAGCTCCGAATATCTCGTT
>CAZALG010000196.1:0-4251 GCA_964485935.1 uncultured bacterium
CCGAGATATTGGCGCCTTCTAAAACCTTTTCCAATATAGTCAAGCCATGAGAATAAGAAGGTGTCCTAAAATGTACCCTGTAGGGTTTATCTTTACCATCACTCACCATATAAAGCCCTAATTCTCCTCTCGAAGATTCAACTCTCACATAAGATTCACCCTCCCCAATTTTCCACTTGAAAGGATTGGGCACTTTGTTATAAACTTTTCCCTCTGGCAATCTGTCGATTAGTTTAAATATTAAATGTACGGACTCTATCATTTCATCTCTTATTACCAATACCCTCGAATATGCGTCTCCTTCAACTCTCGTAGGGATATCAAAATCGACTTTATCGTAAGCGGCATAAGGCTCGACTTTCCTTATATCATATGGCATTCCGGTTGCCCTTAACACCTGCCCAACACCTCCCCACTCTTTTGCCTCCTCCTGGGATATCTTTCCTATATTGTGAGCTCTCTCATAAAACAATGGATTGTTAAAAAATGTATCGTTATAATCAGGGACACACTTCCCTATGGAATGCAACGTCTCCACCATCCTATCGGTAAAGCCTTCCGGGAAATCTCGTCTTACCCCGCCAGGCCAGATATAAATATGGTATACTCTGCCACCAGTTAATTCTTCGAAGAGGTCCAAAATGAGATCTCTATGATACATTGCCCACTGGGCGACCGTATCAAAACCCAACATATTGGCATAAGCCCACAAACCAAAGAGGTGTGAACCAACTCTCGCAAGTTCAAGGTATATACTTCTTATCCACTGCGCCCTTTCCGGCACTTCTATATTTGCTAATTTCTCCACCCCCATTGCATATACCATCTCCATATGATCAGGCTCTACAACGTTTATCCTACAAACCATGGGAAAATTTTGTATCCAGGTTCGATATTCCATCAGCTTCTCGAACCCGCGATGAAGAAATCCCGGATTTGCAGTAGCCTCTAAAATACGATCCCCTTCTACCTTCAACGTGATACTAAAATTCCCTACCATTCCGAGGTGTTGTGGACCAAAATAGAGTTCAACTTCTCTCACTCTTCCTCCTCTACGATTGCAGGAATCGAATCAAAAACATCCTTAACATACTTTCTTGTATCAAAATCTTTTCTGAACGGGGGTATTTCATAATCTCTTTCCAACAGAAGGTGCGTTAATCTTGGATGATCGCCAAACTTTACTCCGAAGAGCTCATGAATCTCTCGTTCATACGGCTCAGCATTGGCAAAAATCGGAATTACCGTTCGTGTTTCCGGATTTTTTCTTGCAATTCTTGTCTTGAGAAAAACATCTCCCTTCTCTATGTACGCCTTATTTTCCTGCAGATAAGAGGTGATTATATAAACCAATTCAAATTCCTCCTCTTCAATCCAATCAACACAGGAGATAAGGGCTAAATGGTCATAACCTTTATTGGCAAGGAAGCTCAAAATTGTTAAAATCTGTTCTTCGCGGGCACAAATTTCCACCCTGGTATCCTGAGAAGTACTTACTTCAATATCCTTAAACGTTAATTCTAATTCTGCAACTAACTTTTTATTCATTCTCATTTATTGGGTACAACGGAGGCCACTCGAGTTTTCCCAGCGCCATCTCCTGATTTCTCCGGTAATATTTATATTGTTTCCTGTACTTTTTGTACGCATCTGCCATCCCCTTCTCAATCATTGTCCATAGATGTGTTACTGCAATAAATATTGCTTCAGGTCTCGGCATACAACCGGCAATCCAACCATCAATCGGTATATATTTATCAAGATGTTTGATGGTGTTGTATGAATCCCAGTACATACCTCCGTTTATAGGACATGAACCAAATCCTACTGTATATTTTGGCTCTTGCATCTGCTCATAAGTCCTTATGATAGCCCTCAATGTCTTCACAGAAACATATCCGGTAATTAAAAAGAGATTTGCCTGTCTTGGGGTTGCTACGGGAATAACGCCGAATCTCTCTGCATCCCAGCGGGAAGTTATAACCGGAGGAACTTCAATTATTCCACAGCCCGTGCAGAAATAAATAGCCCAGAGTGAATACTTATTACCCATTTTTTCCGGATCCTTCAACCATTTTTTTATAGCTTTTCTATCCATTTTTACCTCCACACACTTGCAATAATCAAACCTATAAGAGCTAAAATAGTAGGCAATCTCCAGCAGAAGCGGATTGCTTGTTCAATTCTAAATCTTGGAAAAACAGCACTAATACAGATAAGAGGTGCAAATATTACTAACATCTTTATAAAGAAAGTGAATGGGTCATTAGCTCCTCCAAGGAATAAATTAACAAATAGTGCAATAACAATAAACTCATGAAAAGCACGTTCAATAGTATATAATGCTAAAAATTTACCTCCATATTCAACTTTTGGACCGGAAGCGATCTCCTGCGGTGCTTCCACCATATCAAAGGGTCTTATGCCAAGCATCGCTGGTAAAATAAGGAAAAGAGCTATACCTGATAAAGGTAGAGAAACTATTCCCCAACTTGAAGCCCTCTGAAGTTCAATTATTTCAACTACAGAGATTGTGTTATATTCTACCATAACCGCCAGAAGAGCTAAAAGAAAGGGAACCTCATAACTTAAAGCCAAAAGCATCTTCCGGGAAATTCCAATACTCACGTTCGGATTTGCCGCTTCTCCTCCTGATAAAGCTATACCGAAGGGAGCCAAAAGCATAAGATATAAAATCACCAGAAGTCCTCCAGACATATTGAGTGCACATATATTGCCTATAGGAATGAAAAGAAGAGTAACTATACCTCCGGCTAAGGAAAGAAGAAGACCAAGTTCAAAAATAACGCCATGGGATATACTTCTTTGGTGAAAGAGTTTTATGATATCAAGAAGCGGCTGAACCAGGGGAGGCCCATATCTCCAATGCATCCTTGCCATTATTCTTCTGGATAAGCCCATGAAAAATATACCAACTGTAAAGCCGATGATAGGTAAGAGAAAAAATGACGCAATCTTCATATTATCACCACGGCCTACATATAATCTGCACAAAAATCAAGGCTGCCAGAAAAAGGACAATGTATAGGAGGTAAAAACCTAAATCTCCTGTATAAATATGCCTTAGTCTTTCAGCTGTTTTTCCCACTATGCGGGTTAACCATCCGTAAAAATTATCTATCCTGTCCTTCAGCCATGGTTTTGCAAGTCTGGAAAACGGATCGTAAAATTTGACAGTGTAATGATATTTCCCTATAGGAACATATGAACCTGCAGCATAAGAATCTTCCTGGGGGACTCTCTCTGATTCGGCACCTGTACGGAAGAATAAATAAATTACTAATAAAGCCGCTAAAATGGCAGCAAAGATATTTACAGTATTTAACACACCAGTCTCCGAAATAACACCTGATATATTTATCGATAAAGCTTTAAAACCGGCAGAAACATTAATAATATTTATAACTTTAAGGGGTATGCCGGGAAGAACGCCAATTAAAATAACCGCTATTGTTAATAAAATTATGGGGAATTTCATTGAAAAGGGAACTTCTTTAACATCTTCGAATTCTTTCGGTAATTGACCTAAGAAAATGTTATGAATAAATTTATATCCATATAAGATGGTCCCCCAAGTTCCCATAAATGCAGCAAACGCTAAAAATGGATGGTTTTCCAAAATTAACGCTTTGTATATTAACCATTTAGAAACAAAACCACAGGTTAACGGCAACCCAATTAAACCAGAGATACCTACCACTCCTCCTATAAAAGTAATAGGCATTCTTTTAATTAATCCACCCAACTTATTTATATCTCTTATCCCTCCGGTTTGGTGTTCCACTGCTCCAGCCACAAAGAAAAGTAAGGCTATATAAATACAATGATTTAAAACGTGGAACATACCTCCAGCAAGTCCAATAGCTGTGGTAAACGCAATTCCCAAAATCATATAACCACCTTGACCAACTGTACTCCAGGCAAGGATCCTTTTACTATCATCTTGAAGGAAAGCACTAAATGCTGCAAAGACTATAGTGACCGCACCAATGAAGCAGAACACATTATTATAACTTATAAATCCGAAAGACAACTTATTCAAGACATTTAAACCTAATATTATATACATAACCAAGTAGAGTCCATACAATCCTTTTCTTACAAGTACTGCTGAAAGGACCGCTGAAAATGGACTCACAGCTTCCGCATGGGCATCAGGAAGCCAGGTGTGAAGTGGCCAGAATGCATTAATAATGGTAAAGACAACCCCAAACATAATGAGAAGGAATA
>CAZALG010000197.1:0-4224 GCA_964485935.1 uncultured bacterium
GATGTTTCAATTTCTGGTCAAGCAATCTCATCTTTTATATGACCAGACTCATCAAATCTTCTGCTAAGAGAATTTCTCCTTTATAACCGGAAGATCTTACCTGCGCTTTTATTTCCTCTTCATTCATTTCCGCAACTTCAGGATAAAAATGTGAAATTAATAATTTTCTTGCCCCGGCTTCTCTTGCTACTTTACCGGCTTCAAAAGTTGTTAAATGACCCGGACCTGGCTTATCCTTGGTATAAGAACTTTCCAATATCAACAAATCGGCATCATGAGAAAGGCGGGTTAAAGCATCCGATAAAGCACAGTCCCCTCCATAAACTACAACCTTATCATTAATGTTCCACCGAAAACCAAGAGTAGGTTCAAAATGCTCCATCTTTTCTGCTTTCAACAGATAGTCATTGATTTTAATTTCACTCCCGGCAGAACAACAAATAAACTCCAGAGGAAAGTCATATTTTAAATACGGAGCAAAACCTAATTGCATATTAAGATATTTTTGGACATCATCCGGACCGTATATAAATAATGGTTTGCTCCTTTTGAATCCCGGTGTATACTTTAAAGCAAGAAGTAAAGGAACAAGAGCTCCGATATGGTCAGGATGTGTGTGGCTTATAAAAATTCTGTCTATTTCCCTGTACGATTCTTCCGTTTCCGATAACCGGAAAAGCGCTCCCTCACCTATATCTACGAGCCAGTTTTCTTTCAAATCAAGTGGGGAAAAAAAGTAAGAAGCTGGATACCTCTCAAAAGAAGGGACACAACTTCCCGAGCCTAAAACTATGATTTCTAAAGAAAGAGAACCTTTTTTTTCTGTCAAGTTATTTTAAGTTTTCTTTCATTTCCGACAGTTTCGCGTAATGTTTCCGTTCTTCTGAAATTATTTCTTCTATCAGATTTTTCTGCTGGGGAGACACAAATTTTTCAACTTCGTGGTAATAAAGTACCGAATCCAATTCTTTTTGCATGGCAAATTTTATAGCAGAAAGAACATCTTTTACCTCTTTCTGTTGCTTTTCCAGCTCCTCTTCGGTAAAAATCACATTGTCGACATAACACCTCAAATAATCTAAGTACTCATCGGGGTAATTCTCAAAAGACACATCCTTAGTTATTTCAGAAAGCAATTGGGTAAAAATTTTCTTATGCTTTACCTCTTCATCTCCCAGATAATTAAATATTTTTTTTGTTTCCTTATCATCTGCCAGATTACTCGCAAACCGGTAAAATTTTTCCCCGTTTTCCTCAATCCTGATTGCGAATTTAAAAATCTCCTTTGCTTCAAAGATCGCCATCTGCCCTCCTCAACTCGTTATCTATAGCATCTCTGTTAAAACCAACTATAATCGTTCCATTAATATCAATCTGAGGAACACCCATCTCTCCGGATTTTTCAATCATTTCCCGGGCTGCCACTCTATCTTTCGAAACATCTTTTTCCTCAAATTCAATACCTTTTTGCTTTAAATAATCCTTAACAAGATTACAATAGGGACAGCTGGGAGTCGAGTAAACTATTATTTTAGACATTTTTACCTCCTCGTTACCACCTTTTTAAAAACCTAAAGATGGCGTTCTATCTCCCCCTTATTTTCTTCAAATTTTGCCTTATATACATCGGGCTTCCTCCCAAAACAAAATCCAAGAGTCTCGTAAAAAGAAACCATCTCGAGGTCCACGTCTCGCTCTTTTATCGCCTTTTCTGTGGGAAGATATCTGATTTTTCCTTTTTTAACATCCTGGACGGTAACTCCGTTCATTCCGTTAAGTAATAGAATCACTGCTCCCACGCCAGCTTCCATACCAAAATTTACATCAAAAGCGGAAGATTTACCCGAACGAACAAGATGCTCAGGTTTAACATCACGAACCTCAGGAACCTCGTACAATCCCGGAACAAACATCCCCTGTTCTTTCATAAAATCCTTTATTCCCGGATCTTCTTTCAATCTTTTTTCCAACTGGTTCCGAACATATCTGCCGGCTCCTGCTAGTTTTTTATGCCCAAACGCGTCCACTCCAAGGCTTTCATCAACTAATTCCTCTCCGGACGCATTTTTCATCCCCTCTGCAACGACAATTGTATAGGTTCCAGCATTTACATCGCTATCAATAATTCTCCTCATAAAAACCTTTTTCATATGCTTATATACAACATCGAAATCCACAGGAATCTCGGGAATTAAAATACAATCCGCATCCGCACCTATACCTCCTCTAAACGCAGTATGTCCGGCGTAACGACCAAAGACTTCAATTACCATTACTCTATTGTGGCTTTGCCCCGTGGTTTTAAGATCAGACACAAAACCCGAAACTCTACTAATGGCAGAATCTGCTCCTACAGAATAAGTCTGAAGGTCAAGATCCATTGTTTTTGGAGCATGCACACATGGGATACCCTGATTCGCCAAATCCACTACCACGCTGCCTGTATCATCCCCACCGGAAATAACCAGACCATCTATATTGAATTTCTTAAGACCTTCTTTGATTCTTACATATTTATCTTCACTCTGTATTTTCTTTATTTTGACTCTGGAATGTCCTGCTTCAGAACCTGCAAGGGTAGGATTTATTGTATCCAACCTCTTTTCATCCAATTTGGTTAACTTCTCCATATCTATAAGATTATATAATCCCGCGTAACCATTTGGAATAATATACGCGGAAACGCCGTTTGCCATAGCCATGGAAGCGGCGCCGCGGACAACCGCATTCAAACCACCGCAGTCTCCGCCACTGGTTATAATTCCTATATTCTTTATTTCAGACATTTATACTCTCCTCCATACTGTTCTTTCTAAAAGCTCCTGCGCTTATAGCCGTAAACGAATTATCCGTCATGCCCTTCGACGCAAAGCGCATCATTTAAGGCTACAACAGCCTTATTATAATCTTCCCTCTTGATGACAAACTGCATATTAACCTGCTGCATAGACTGTGAAACACACTCAATATTTACCTTATTCTCAGCCAACAATTTCGTGGCTTTCTCAAGAATTCCCGGACTTGCTATATTGGTTCCAACAACACACAAAACAGCTACTTTCTTTACCGTAACTCTATAATATTTATCTTTTAGCTCACTTGCCAACTTTTTACTTAAATCTTTCTCCCATATAACCATTGATATGCTGTTCGCATCAGTTGCTTTCAAAATGTAACTTATTCCGTACTTTTTAAAAATTTCCATCAATTCAAGGTCTGCTCCAACCGCACCTACCATAAGCGGATCGTGAACCTCTATAACAACCACTTTATCACTGCCAGAAATTACTTCCACTCTTGACTTTTCGCCCACGTAATTCTTTGTAATAAGCGTACCTTCGTGCTCGGGCTCAAAAGTATTCTTTATCCTAATACTTATTCCTGCCATCTCAATAGGTTTCGCTGCTTTCGGATGAATGGCTTCCATGCCTATATCCGCGAGCTGATCCGCTACGTTAAAATTAGTAAATCCAACAGGAATAGCTTTGTTTTCACCCACGACTTTAGGGTCGGCAGAAGAAAGATGGAATTCCTTATGAATCACCGCTTCGGCAGCTCCAACCTCAACTGCAATCTTGCTAAAAGTAACCTCTGAATACCCTCTATCAAATTCCCTCATAATACCTTCTGTTCCTTTCGTATATCCGGTAACAACAGCTACAGTCTTAGAAAAATTTATTCCCTTCAACAATTTATGTATTCTCTCATCAATACTTAAAAGTTCGGAATCTTCAAAACCGCACAGGTCAACGAAAGTGGAATTAATATTGTTGTTCTGGAGAATATTCACCGAGTTAAAAGCCGAATGAGCTTCCCCGATGGAAGCCAAAACTTCACGGGCGGCGAGCAAAATACTATCCTTATCAAGATAACCCGAACCCAAAACATTAGCCATATTATGCAGATAATTCTTAGCTTCCATAATCCGATTTTTTATAAAATCGTCAGCAACATCGAGATCTATTCCAATATCTACAAAATCCCTGTTTATTTTTAGCAGTTTTTCAAGAACTCCGTCCAGAGCACTGCCGTAATCACCCTGTGCCGTAAATTTCGCATAAACACCAGGTTTTCCGGTCTTCTTATGCTCCAGAAGCCAATTGGTAACATTTTCGTAAGCGGAGACAACAAAAATCCTATTATAATAATCTCTCTTCTTACGATTACCTATTATTATATTTTTTAGTACATCCTGGAATTTCGACATCGAAACTCCACCAATTT
>CAZALG010000198.1:0-4213 GCA_964485935.1 uncultured bacterium
ATTATACGCATTGTTTTCTCCTTTTTTAAATTCTATAACTTAGACCGAACCAAAGACTTATTAGTTCCATTTTTTTATAGACCGTATTCTTTCTCTTTAGGGCAAAAATGTGTAATTGGAGAGAAAAAAGAAGTAGATAAACGCGGATTCAAGGGATTTTTTATATTGGTATCATTTAATAGTTTTTTAATTTTACTATTTGACCGATTCGAATAATCTATGATTAGAGGTCAATCCCTTCAACCGAAATCGGATGCGGAGCCCATGTTTTTTTGTGTGGTATATAGACTTCTTTATATCCGATGGCATTGAGGAGTAAAGCAGCTTCTCTGAATTTAGCGGTAATCTGTTCTGGTCTATGAGCATCAGAACTCAGGGTTATTGGGATACGCATATTATAAGATTCTTCCAGAATCCAGTTGCTGGGATATAAGGAATCAGTTTTTCCTCTCGCGATTCCGCCGGTATTTACTTCTAATATCGAACTCGATTTGGCAACCGCTTTTAAAGTATCGAGGACTGCCTCTCTGTACCATTTTTCTTCTTCAGAAAAGTATTTTTCGTCTTTGTTGTTCATTTTTATTAAATCAAGATGCGCCACTATATCGGGATTTTCTAATTTCAACATATTTCTGATAAGTTTGTAATAATCTTCCACTACTTTTTTTATGTTTCCACTGTAAATTTCATCTAATCCTTCCTCAAAATCCTCCTGGCTTTCATCGATAGCCCAGCCTTTGTTATCGCCAAAAAAATTAACAAAATGGATTGAACCTATCAGGAAATCCAGAGCCGACAAATCGATTCCATCTCTATAGAAAGAATCTAAATTGGATAGAAAATCCATTTCTAACCCAAGAAGTATTCTGATCTTATCTTTATATTTCTCTGAAAGTTCCCGAACGTTTTTGCAGTATTTTTTGTAGTCTTCTTTTTTCAGAACCCAATCCACAGAAAAAGGCAGAGGATTATGCGAGCTAAAACCGAGTATAGCAACATCCTGTTTTAAGGCTTCCTTAATGTATTCCTCTAACGCGACTTTTCCGTCGTCAAAAGCCGAATGAGTATGAAAATTAACCCAGCTCATAAGCAAATAAAATATTAAAGTTTAAAAAGCAAAATGACTTTTTTATTGGCCACAGATTTGCACAGATATGCACGGATTTCTCATCCCTACCCCATGCCATATTTTTTTTAAAATTATAAAAGTATTTTTGATCTGTGTTTATCCGTGTTAATCCGTGGCTAATCATTTTTTTATACCTTAAAATGGAACAAAATAACTTCACCGTCTTTGACCTCATAGTCTCTCCCTTCTATTCGTACTTTTCCATGTTCTTTTATATGTGTTTTGGAACCATATTCGAATAAATCTTTACAGTGGAAGACTTCTGCTTTGATAAAACCTTCTTCGAAGTCAGAATGAATGATTCCTGCCGCCTCATGCGCTTTTGAACCTTTTTTGAACATCCATGCTCGCACTTCTTTTCCGTTTTCAGTAAAAAAAGTTTTTAAGCCCAAAAGATCATACGCGGTCTTTATAAGGCGGTTGAGAACTAAATCTTCCAAACCCAGCATTTCCATAAATTCACTTTTTTCTTCTTCGGATTTTATCGCTGCTATTTCCTGTTCATCTTTACCGCAAATTTCGATTACCGGAGCGTTTTCTTTTTTTGCGTAACTTTTTACCGATTCCGTGAATTTGTTTTCACTGCTTATGCTTTTTTCGTCGATATTACAGACGTATAGAACTTCTTTTATGGTGAGAAGATTCAATTCCTTTATGTTTTTTTTCTCTTCATCTTTTAAATCTATATTCTTTACAGGTATACCTTTTTTTAGTTCCTTTTGTAATTTTTCCAGTAAGGATACAGTGTTTTGGGCATTCTTTTTTAATTTCTGGTCTTGGCTTTTAAGCAGTTTTGTGTTTTTTTGCAGGCTTTTTTCCACGGTTTGAAGGTCGGCTAATATGAGTTCCATATTTATCACTTCGATATCACGAGTCGGGTCGATATTTTCATATGGATGAGAAACATCCGGGTCCTCAAAGCACCTTACTATGTGGATTATTACATTTACTTCTCTAATATGACTTAAAAATTGATTTCCCAGCCCTTCTCCTTTTGAAGCTCCTTCGACAAGACCCGCAATATCCACAAATTCTACGGTCGCAGGTATTCTTTTTTCTATACTTAATATGTCCGCTATTTTTTTTAAACGTTCGTCGGGCACTTCCACCATACCCAGGTTGGGTTCGATAGTGCAGAAGGGATAATTCTCAGCCTTTACCGAAAGGCAGGTTAGGGCAGAGAATATAGTGGACTTTCCAACATTAGGAAGGCCTATAATTCCGCAATTCAAACTCATAATTTTTCTCAGGGTAATATTATCATTTTTTTACCAATTGTCAAACGGGAAAATTAAACACAAAGTGTACAGAGAAAAACAAAATACACAGAGAACACAAAGATTTTAAACTGTTGGTTTGTGGGATGGTTGGTTAGTCGGATTGTTTCTTTAACAAGAAACCCAGAACTATAAATAACCACAGAGATTTTACACTTTTGCTCTTTAGGCCCTTTAGCGCCTTGGAATGTTAACAATGAAGATGGGAGAACGCAGACTGATTTGTTTTTTATTTTTCTTTTATTTTCAATTTATAGTTTAAATCTACTATTTCTCCATTGCTATTTAATTCAACTATGAAACCTTTTAAATATCCGGAGGCTGTATCGTTATAAATTGCCCATTTGTTTTCGCCCAAAGATTCCACACCCAGAACTTTTGAACTTCTAAAGAATAACTTAGGCAGGATATTGGCGAATTTTTTTACTTCTTCTTTTGTGTTCAACTTGATGTTTTGACTCTGGAACATTTTAAGTCCGCTTTCAAGGTGCATATCCGTTTCCGGTCTTTCCAAAAGATAAATTTCTTTGTTTGCTATATTAACAGCTGCTTTTTCAACCGGTATGTAGCTTATCGAAGGCTTTCCCAGTATATCTTTTTCTCTGTTGATATTGAAGAAATTCCACCTTGGAAAGAACCTGGCTAATGTAGTTAAGAATATTGCTCTAACTTTTATTGTCCCATCTTCAGTTTCGATTTCTATACCTTTCTCCTCCAATTTTTTGAAGACAGCTTCTCTATTTGCATCTAAGTTTAGGAGCCTTTCATCCTTTTCTTTTTTAGGTTCAGGAAGAGGTGTGAATTTATAATCTTCCGGCAACTGGAATAGATTTTCTTCTACTAGTTCTTCTTTGATGTTTTTTAATTCTACATTTTTGGGAGTGCCAATAGCAGTTAATATCTTAATCGGCCAGTTTAATTTATTGGCCATCCAGGCAGTCAACAGTTTTTCGTCATTTGCGTAAATTTCTATTTTCTTACATTTATAGTCATTAATAACTTCAGAACCTTTTTCTCTTGAAGAGTATTTTTCGAGTGCATAATAAAAAGATTCAAAAGGATTGTTAGATAGACTTCTCGCACTATTATTCCAGACTTCTTCAGCAAATTTTTGTGAATGAACAAGAACATTTTGTTTTCCGCTTTCACGGTTAACTACAATACTTAATTCTTCACCTTTCTCATTTATATCCATCCGATACTTGTTTCCTTTTACATATATCTTTCCTTCTATAATATAGTCTCCTATTCTCTGAGTCATATCTGCCGTAAAACTTTCTATAGTAGCTGTGGTGGAAGAACCTGTGGGGCAGGCAAAGAACATAAATAGTATTAATACCACAATTAAACTTTTAATGAATTTAATTTTCATAAAATTTTTCTCCTTTTTGTTTGCATTATAAGTAGATTTATTGTGTTGTCAAGGAATTTATGGTGTAAGTAATAGAATATCTCTTCAAAAAATCAACGGCCAATAGTATTATGTTATTTAGTCATTTATACATTGACAAAATGAAGAAACGATTAAATTACTAAAGGGAAAAATGAAAAAAAATAAATTTTTTATACCGGTGTTGTCTTTATTGTTAGTAGCAGTATATTTTAAAAGCATAGGAGCAGTAAGATTGGAGGATAATTCTTTTGTAAAAGTCAAAGGCACAAAATTTATTTTAAATGGGAAACCTTACTTTTTCCTCGGAACCAATTTATGGTATGGCGCATATCTTGGATCGACTGCGAAGTATGGAGACAGAAAAAGACTGATTAAAGAATTAGATATGGTTGCCTCTCTGGGTATCAGGAATTT
>CAZALG010000199.1:0-4143 GCA_964485935.1 uncultured bacterium
AAATCGGATGATGTAGAAGGAAGAAATAAAGCTTACGAAGCAATAGTAAAAGGAGAACCTCCACCAGAGCCTGGATTGCCTACTTCTTTTGATGTGCTCATTAAAGAATTGAGGGGTCTAGGATTAAATGTCGAACTTCTTAAGCAGGGCGAGGAGGATAAATATGAAATTTAATGAAGGAAAATTCAAAGAAGGATTACCTAAGGATTTTAACCTTATAAGATTTTCTCTTGCTTATCCGGAGAAAATATTGTCCTGGTCTCATGGTGAAGTTAAAAAAGCGGAGACCATAAATTACAGAACCCAGAAGCCTGAGATGAGTGGTTTATTCTGTGAGAGAATTTTTGGTCCGGTTAAAGATTATGAATGTAATTGTGGAAAATATAAAGGGCCAAAATATAAAGGGCATATATGTGAAAGATGTAAGGTCGAAGTTACTAAATCCAGTGTTAGAAGGGAAAGGATGGGTCATGTAGAATTGGCTGTTCCTGTTGTTCATATCTGGTACTACAAGGTTAACCCGAGTATTATAGGAAAATTACTTGGTCTCAAAAAGATACAACTGCAGAGAATTCTTTATTACGAATCATATATTGTGATAGATCCCGGTGATGCTCCTCTAAAAAAGGGTCAGGTTATTTCCAATGAAAAATATGTAGGCTTAAAAGAAAAATATAAGGGAGCTTTTGTTGCCAAGATGGGGGGAGAGGGAATCTATGAGCTCTTAAAAGAGTTAGACCTTGGCGAAATTTCTAAGGAACTAAAAGCGGAAATAAAATCTGTAGCGTCAAAACACAAGAAGAAAAAAATGCTACAAAAACTTTCTATTGTCGAAGCTTTTCTTAAATCCGGTAATAAACCCGAATGGATGGTTCTGAGGGTTCTGCCGGTGATTCCGCCTGATGTTAGACCTCTCGTTCCTCTTGAAGGAGGAGTTTTTGCGACTTCTGATGTTAATGACCTTTATAGAAGAGTAATAACAAGAAACAACCGACTTAAAAATCTGATAGAAATTGACGCTCCGCCGACGATTCTTCGAAACGAAATGAGAATGCTTCAGGAGTCGGTAGATGCCTTGCTTGATAATTCAAGATTAAGCAGATCTATTACCGGTAGGGGCAATAGACCTCTTAAATCCATAACCGATTCTTTGAAGGGGAAGAAGGGAAGATTCAGAAGGAATTTACTTGGTAAGAGAGTTGATTATTCAGGAAGATCTGTTATTACCGTAGATCCCACATTGAAATTGTATGAATGCGGTCTTCCCAAGAAAATGGCTAAAGAGCTTTTCAAGCCCTTTATTATTAGGAAGTTGGAAGAGACGGGAGTTGTCGATTCGATAAGACAGGCAAGGAGAGTGCTAGAAGCAAACGATCCAAAGGCATGGGATCTTTTGGAAGAAGTTGTAGATGGTTATCCAATTCTCCTGAACCGCGCTCCTACTTTGCACAGAGTTTCTATTCAAGCTTTTCTTCCCAAACTTGTGGAAGGTAATGCAATACGTATTCATCCTATGGTTTGTCCTCCCTTTAATGCCGATTTTGACGGTGATCAAATGGCGGTTCATGTACCTTTATCGTCTTATGCGCAGTTAGAGAGTTATTTTATTATAATGGCATCTAGGAATATTCTTTCTCCAGCCAATGGTGTGCCTTTAATGGTTCCCACTCAGGATATAGTTATTGGAGTTTATTATCTTACAAAGGCACTTCTGAGAGAAAAGGAGATAGACCGTTTCTTCGGTGGTATTGAAGATGTTATTTGTGCGTACGAAGAAAAAGTGGTTAAACTTCATGATTGGATAAAACTCAGGTATAAGGATGAATGGCTCGAAACTACTGTGGGTAGGGTTATCTTTAATGAGATAGTTCCGGAAGATCTCAGATGGGTAAATGAACCTTTGGAGAGTAAAGAATTAAAGAACTTAGTGTTGACATGTTACAAAAAGCTCGGTATGGATAAAACCGCGGAATTTCTTGATGAGATTAAAGAGCTTGGGTTTGAATACGCGACCAGGTCAGGTTTGACTGTTGGTATTACCGATATGATTATTCCTGAAGAAAGAGAGAAAATTATAGAGGATGCTCAGAAAAAAGTACAGGAGGCAGAAAAACAGCATAAGATTCAGGGTGTTATTACTGAAGGTGAAAGATATAATAAGGTTATTGATACCTGGACAAGGGCTACGGAGATAATCGAAAAAGAAATAGAAAAATCTCTATCAGAAGACAGAGAAGGGTTTAATCCTATTCATATGATGAGTCAATCCGGAGCCAGGGGAAATATGGACCAGATAAGGCAGCTTTGTGGCCTCCGAGGATTGATGGCAAAGCCTCAGAAGAAGCTTTCCTCCCAGGCGATAATTGAAACACCCATACTTCATTCCTTTAAAGAAGGATTAAACGAGATGGAGTATTTTATTTCCTCACATGGCGCGAGAAAAGGTCTTACGGATACGGCGTTGAAAACGGCAGAAGCGGGATATTTAACCAGAAGATTAGTCGATGTAGCTCAGGGAGTTGTTACCTGCGAGGAGGATTGTGGTACGGTTATGGGGGTGGATGTTTCTGCTCTTGTTGAAGGAGGGAAAGTTGTTGAGTCTCTATTTGATAGAATTGAAGGTTCTTACACTGCCGATGATGTTATCCATCCTTTATCAGGTGAAATTATTGTACAGGCAGGAGAATGGATTGACGAAGAAATCGGTCGGGATATTGAGGAAGCAGGTGTAGAGTTTGTCAGAATACGTTCAGTTCTTACCTGTGAATCCGAAGAGGGTATATGTCAAAAGTGTTATGGTAGAGACCTATCGACAAGAGAACTGGTTCAGATCGGAACTGCAGTTGGCGTGATTGCTGCTCAGTCGATAGGGGAACCCGGAACACAGTTAACTTTAAGGACTTTCCATGTCGGAGGAATTGCCTCGGGTGGTGCCGCTGAATCATATCAAAAATCACCTAAGGACGGGAAAGTCCAGTTTGCCAAGGATTTAATCTATAATGATGTTAAGGGAAAACCGTTGGTTGTACTCTCAAGGAATTCTTCTGTTTATTTGATTCATAGTGAAGGAAAATTAAAATACAAAGTACCATATGGATCAATTCTTAAGGTCAGAAACAATCAGGAGGTTCAGAAAGGAGAAGTGCTTTTTGAATACCAGCCCTATTCTAACTTGATAATAGCAGAGAAAGAAGGTAAGGTTAAATTTATCGATATTAAGGAAGGCGTTACACTTAAAGAAATGGTGGATGAGTCCGGTAAGAGACAAAGAATGTTGGTTTATGGTTCGAAGAGTAAATATCTCCCTACTATTGAGATTAGATCGGGTAAAAAGAAATTAGCTGAATACCCGATTCCAAGAGGTTCTTATCTGTTTATTGAAGATGGTGCCAAAGTTGATGTCGGTGCTCTTCTGGCTAAAAAACCAAGAGATATAGCTCGTACTCAGGATATTACCGGAGGACTTCCCCGAGTCGAAGCTCTGGTTGAAGCCCGCTCTCCAAAGGATAAGGCTATAATTTCAGAGATTGACGGAAATGTCCGTTTTGGCAAGGTATCCAGAGGAAAAAGAAATATCTTTATCGAGTCTGATAAGGATAAAAGAAAGTATAAAGTTCCTTATGGGAAATATTTTATGGTCCATGAAGGGCAGAAGGTAGAGGCTGGTGATAAGTTATGCGAGGGATTTGTTGACCCCCATGATGTGCTCAGGGTAAAAGGTGTAATAGCGGCACAACAATATCTGCTGAATGAAATTCAGGAAGTTTATAGGATGCAGGGAGTTACCATAGATGATAAACATATCGGTATAATTGTCCGTCAGATGTTCAGAAAGGTTCGTATAGCCGAAAGTGGAGATACTACATTCTTAGAAGGACAGGTAATGGCTGCTAAGGCAGTTAAGGAAACTAATATGGAAATTGCTAAAGAAGGAGGAAAACCTGCGACCTTTGAACCATTGCTACTCGGTATTACACATTCTTCGCTCTCTCACGAGTCGGTGATAGCGGCGGCGTCTTTCCAACATACTACCAAGGTACTTTTAAATGCTGCCTTAGAGGGGAAGTCTGATTATCTTAAAGGGTTGAAGGAAAATGTTATAATCGGAGGAAAGATACCTGCAGGTACTGGATTTAAAGATTT
>CAZALG010000200.1:0-4107 GCA_964485935.1 uncultured bacterium
AAGGTTTTTGGATAAAAATAAGAAGAGGGGTTGACTTTTTCTCATAGTCGCAGATTTATAAAGATATGAAAGGATTTTTATGTTTTTTTTTAATCTATTTTTGAACTTTGATTTATCTTTTTCCATTTTTATATTTAATTTTTACATTTTAGTTGCTTTACAAATCTGTGTTCTCTGTGAGTTTTTTGTTTTCTCTGTGGTTAAAAAATAGTGGCTTAGCCTTGACATTAAAGGTTAAAAGGTTAATATATTTTGAAATTTATTTGTAAAGGGGAATAATGGATCATTTAACAAAATTGGAGAACAACAGCATTTATATTATAAGGGAAGCCTATCATCAATTCCAGAAGGTGGCTGCTTTATGGTCTATAGGTAAAGACTCTACAACGCTTATGCATCTTATAAGGAAGGCTTTCTTGGGAGAGGTGCCTTTTCCGGTAGTGCATATAGATACCGGTTATAAGTTTAAAGAGATTTACAAATTTAGAGATGAGTATACAAAGAAATGGAATCTTAAACTCATTGTGCATCGTAATGAAGAAGCTATTGCCGGAGGCATGGGACCTACTAATAAAGCCAAATTGGAGTGTTGTACCCAATTGAAAACCAATGCCTTAAAGGATGCTATAAATAAGTACGGATTTAGGGCTCTCTACCTTGGTATAAGAAGAGATGAGCATGGAATAAGGGCTAAAGAAAGAGTTTTTTCTCCAAGGGATGAGGATTTCGAATGGGATTATAAAAATCAACCTCCGGAGCTATGGGACCAGTATAAATCGAAGGCTAAAGAAGAAGAACACCTGCGGGTGCATCCTCTTCTTGGTTGGACGGAATTAGATATTTGGAGATATATTAAGAGAGAAGAAATTCCGGTGGTGAGTCTTTATTTCGCGAAAGATGGTAAACGTTTCAGGAGTATTGGTTGCGAGCCGTGTGTGCAACCGGTAGAATCCAATGCCGACACTCTTGATAAAATAATTCAAGAACTTAAAGAAACAGATGTTTCCGAGAGAAGTGGTAGAGCCCAGGATAAAGAATCCGATTATATGATGCAGAAACTACGGGCTCTCGGATATATGTAGTTTTTTATGTCTGGTAAAAATCCTCTAAAGTTTGTCATGGTCGGACATATTGACCATGGAAAAACAACTTTAATAGGACGTCTTTTTTACGATACGAATTCTCTTCCCCCTGACAAGATAGCTGAACTTAAAAAAGCCTCAAAGGAAAGAATGGATGGAGAGATGGAATTTGCCTTTATCATGGATCACTTAAGGGAGGAGAGAGAACAGGGCATAACAATAGATACTGCCCATACTTTTTTTCACACAGAAAAAAGAGAATATGTAATTATAGATGCGCCGGGGCATGTCGAATTTGTTAAAAATATGCTTACAGGTGCTTCCCAGGCAGAGGCTGCTTTGTTGATTGTTGATGCAAATGAGGGTGTTGGTGAGCAGACAAAACGTCATGCGAATCTGGTCTCAATGTTGGGAATGGAGCAAATAATCGTAGTAATAAACAAAATGGACATCGTAAATTATGAAGAAGCTCATTTCAATCGTCTTAAAGAGGAAGTTCATAAATTTTTAAATTCGGTAAATTTAAAACCTGATTATTACATACCTATTTCGGCTTTAAAGGGAGATAATGTGGCAAAGCATTCAGAGAAGATGAAATGGTATAAAGGCGGGACCGTACTTGAATCACTCGATTCTCTAAAGAACGAAATTTCTCCGGAAAATAAGAGTCTTATTTTTCCGGTTCAGGATGTTTATAAAATATCCGGTAAGAGGATTGCAGTGGGCAGGATTGAAGCGGGAACTATTCGCTCTGGCATGGAGGTAAAGATACTTCCCGGTGGAGGTAAAACCTCTGTAAAATCTATAGAGAGGTTTAACGAATCAACGGATGAGGCAGTGGCGGGAGAATCGATAGGTATTACAACTGATGACCCTGTTTTCCTGGAGAGAGGGAATGTTCTTTGTGTGGAAGAAAAGGAACTTACTATAGATAACAAGATCAATTCAAGTCTTATATGGTTGTCGAAAGAATCTTTCAGTAAAGACGAAAAAATAGGTCTTCGTCTGGCAACACAGGAAACTAAAGCAAATATTACGGATATTAAAGAGAGAGTAAACTCGTCCTCTCTTGAAATATTAGAAAAAGATGCTTCTTCAATAAATAATCTCGAGATAGGGGAAGTAGAGATAGAAACAAAAAAGCCGCTTGCTTTTACGAAATTCAGTGACGTCAAAGAGATGGGAAGATTCGTTCTAATAAGAGGCAATGACGTAGTTGCCGGTGGCATTATTCTTTGAGAAAGTTTCGTGGAATTTAGTGTTTCTATTGTAATTTTAATAATAGTTGTGTCTTTTGTCGCGCAGTTTTTAAATACTGCGCTCGGAGAAGGTTTTGGTACTATTGTTGTACCCTCTTTTATTTTGCTTGGTTTCGACCCTATTCAAATTGTTCCTTCTCTTCTTTTTGTACAGGTTTTTACCGGAATAATATCAGCCATATTTCATCATCGTTACGGAAATGTCGATTTTTCCGTTGATAGTAAATCGTTTAAAATTGCGATGGTTTTGACCCTTTTTAGTATAATAGGTGGCGGTAGCGCTGCTTATTTAGCAGTAAATATTTCACAGTTCTTTGTAAAAGTTTATGTTGGTTTAATAGCCTTTTTGATGGGGGTACTGGTGCTTGTGTTTAAGGAAAGAAAGATTGAATTCAGCTGGGTGAAAATAAATTTTCTGGGGTTTTTTGCTTCTTTTAATAAGGGAATCAGCGGAGGTGGATATGGTCCTATTATTACAAGCGGACAAATCTTATCCGGTTTGGATTCAAAGAGTTCGGTTAGTATAAGTTCATTTACTGAAGCAATGACCTGTCTGGTAGCTCTTTTGGTTTATCTTATAAAGGTAAAGATTATTGACTTTATGCCTGTTTTACCGTTGCTCTTTGGAAGTATTCTTGCTATACCTTTTGCAGTTCGTGTAGTAAGAAATAGTGATGTAAAAAAGCACGTTATTGCGATTGGTGTGATAACTGTTTGTCTTGGTTTGGCTACTTTGATTAAAGTCTTATAAATCAGGAGATTTTTAATGCTTTTTAAGAAAAAAAAGAAAAAAATAGTTGTTTTAGGTATAGATGGCGTTCCATATAGCTTTTTAAAAGCCCGGTTAGATGAGGGGAAATTCGAGAATATAAGAAAGATAACAAGTGAAAATGAAAATTTAAAAAAGTATAATTCAGTTTATCCGACTGTTTCTTCGGTAGCATGGACTTCGTATATGACGGGAAAAAATCCCGCGGAACATTCCATTTTTGGTTTTGTTGACCGTAACATACAGCCTTTTACTTTAAAAATTCCTCTTGCATCAGACAGAACAGCCAAAACTCTCTGGAAGAAACTTTCCGAAGAGGGAAAGAAAGTTCTTGTCATGAATGTTCCCGTTACTTATCCACCTGAGGAAGTTAACGGTATTTTAATATCCGGTTTCCTTACTCCAAGTATCGAAAAAGTGGTGAAGCCTTCTTCTTATGTTGGATATTTAAAAGAAAAGGGATATATCATCGATGTTGACCCGCGGTTTGGCCATACTAATAGAAGAAAATTTATGGATGAGTTACATAAAGCGCTCGATATAAGAATGGAAGTATTCTTTGATTTATTGGCAAAGGATGATTATTTTCTTGCTCAATGTCATATAATGGAAACAGACAGAATTAACCATTTTTTCTGGGGAGATTATGAGGATGGAGGTGAGTTTAAGGAAGACTTTGACAGATTCTACACTAAATTGGATGAATGGATAGGAAAAACGTATGAATTACTAAATGATGAAGATATATTTATTGTTTTATCCGACCATGGTTTCTGCAGAGTTAAATATAATGTTCAGTTAAACCAATTTTTAGAGGGTGAAGGCTATCTTCTTTGGGAGGTTGATAATCCTAATAATGTTACTGCACTTTCCAAAGAGTCAAAAGCTTATTCCCTTATTCCGGGCAGGGTTTTTATAAATCTCGAGGGAAGAGAAGCGAGAGGTTCCGTTTCGACTGACGAGTATGATAAATTAAGAGCGGAACTCAAAGATAAAT
>CAZALG010000201.1:0-4062 GCA_964485935.1 uncultured bacterium
TTTTTCTTAAGTAAACTATACTGAGAGAAAGCTTCTGTTATCCTTAAATAATATTTGTGTTTTTCTTTTTTTAAAATTGTTTTTCCTGAATAGTCTACGGATTGAAGGCAGAAAAAGAAGGGTATAACTTTTCCTCGGTATTTCTTGCCTTTTAAACTATCAATTATGATCTGGTAAAATTTTGTGTGCCCACTAATCTGTATATCTGGAGGATTTGTAATATGTTTGTTGTAAGAATGATATATGTGTAGAATATCGCCTTTTTTTAGTGTATCTGCGGAATTAGGTATAGGAATATCCCCCCCTTGATATATTATCGGCGTATTCTTGTAAAAAACTGTATCCCCAGGAGAGAGGATTGTGTCTATAATTTCAAAGTTTCTACGACCGATTTTATGCTGATATCTTATTATGTAATAAGGGTATCCAGTATATTCATGGTCTCCTTCATGTTTAATGACATCAATCCAGTTTTTTCCGATTTCTGTTATCCATATTTGTTTCTCTGATTCTGCAAAATTGTTAACAATTTTCGTTAATTTATTCAGAGCTTTTATATTTGCTTCAGGAGGCCACCTGTACAAATGATGTGTAATAAAATCGAGATTTTTTATTCCGATATCTTCTATTAATAATGATTCCATTTGTGTCCAAGAGAAAGAACTGTCTATTTTTAAGCTTTTTGTATTTGTATCGTAATAAGTCCAGAGAAGATTTTTGGTGGTACTTATTAAACATGGGCCACCTAATTTAGCCTCAGGATCAGCCTTTTTCAGAGCTTTTCTTGCGGAATCGAACATCTGCGCATATTGGGAAGGAGTTCCCAAAAAACGTCTACCAAAAGGTTCATTCATAAACTGCCAATTTTTGATTGGGATAATAATACCGTTGAAGTCTTCAATTCCATCTCCGTCGTATCTTTCTACTACTTTTCTAATATAGGTATTAAAAAACTTCCAGTAACGCTTATCCGGTGGGTAAAAGGTTCGATATTCTTCTGGAATATTTTGTCTGCCTGCCCATTTTGCACTATACCCTATAACCGGGAGTAAATTTAAACCCTTTTTTCCTGTCCATTTTACAATAGAATCTTCGTTTCTGAAGTCCCATTTGGTACTGTCAGGCTGAACGTTATACCACCTAAATTTTGGTTGCGTTCTCCAGTATTTGGCTCCAAGTGCACAGGCTGAGTCCATTGCTTTTTTGTATAGTTTTCTTTTGAGAATTGTTTCTTCCGAGTGTCCAATAAAATTTCCATATGCTTCATTGTTTATACCAAAAACTGTTTGATCGCTGTTAAGGATTATAAAAATCAATATAAGCAATTTACATCATCCCAAACATCATTTTTTTATTTTTATTTGTGTAAAAGGAATGCTGTTTTTTGTGGATTCTGTTATTCATGCCAAAATGGAAGTTTTTATCGTTACTGTAAAGTAATAATTCAAGAGAAAAAATCATAAGTATAATAAATTTTATCAGAATAATGTATTTATTTTTTATTTTTGGCATAGTTATCGGATTTTTTACAATTTCTATTCATATCGTTATTTAACTTTATCTTTATAGTGTAATTATGTACAAGAACATTGAAAATGTCAATGTATTATGAAAAACAAATGAATTAATTGCTAATTAGGCGTATTTTTTCTGTTAATAGGTGTTCTCTTTATTTCGTCTATTGATTTTTTTCTAAGTTGGTTGATAAACTATGAATTTTGTTTGATTTCTAGGCTTTCTGTATATAATAACTTAAGATCAAATGGAACTATATAGCGGTTTATTCGTCTACTTTTATAAAATAATAAAAGGGAGGTTAATATAATCTGGAAGAAACAGCAGTTTCTGCTTTTGTTTTTTGATATAGTATTTGCGGCAGTTTCTGTTATTTTAACATATCAAGTTATTCCCGAGGAAATAATTGGGTTTGTTAGTAATATCTATCTGGAATTGATTGTTTTTACTTTACTTGTTATTGGAATATTCGCGTATCTTGATTTATATAGTTATCTTGTTTTTTTAAATCGTTTCAGATATATTTACAGAACTACAAAAGCAATAGCGTATATATTTGTTTTTTATCTGATCTGGTTGTGGGCTTCACCTTCTTTTAATACCCAGAATGAGTTTTCGTTATTTATACTTTTTGGAATTTTTTCTTTTTTGATATACTTCTCAAGAATTATACTTATTCCTTTTTTTTCTTTACTGCTGCCTAAAAAGAATATTGTGATTTTTGCGCCTGAGGGTAACTATAAAGATATTGAGAATTGGATTAAATACCACATGGTTTCAAGTCTTAATATAAGGAAGATTTCGCAAAAGAAAGAAGATATAGAAGAGTATGTGAAAAAAGGTTTTCCTGTTGTAATCTCTACATTTACGGAAGATTGGGAAAGACTAATAGAATATCTCTTTTATTTTAAAGATAGAATCCCTGTATTTTTGTTTTCTCCGTTTTTAACTGGTATTTATGACATAGATTACTGGGCTTATATTGATGATGTGCCTATTGTTTATTTTAGGTGGAGTGGTCAGTCAAGGGTTTATTTTTTTGTGAAAAGATTAATGGATATTATTGGGGCAATTTTCGCCATCATGATTTTTTCTCCTTTTATGATAATTGCAGCAATAGGAATTAAGCTAACGTCTAAGGGTCCGGTGTTTTTTGTACAGAAAAGAGTTGGTAAGGGTGGAAAAGTTTTTAATATGTTAAAATTCCGTTCTATGCTTTTATCTTCAGATGATGGACCTCATAAAGAATTTGTAAAAGTGTATATAGATGGAAAAAATGGAGAAAATAAGTTCAAGTTAACCGAGGATTCCAGAGTAACACCCTGGGGTAAGGTGTTAAGGAAGATAAGTGTCGACGAATTTCCGCAATTTTTTAATGTTTTAAAAGGCGAACTTTCATTGGTGGGTCCAAGACCTCCTCTTGAGTATGAAGTTAATCAGTACTCAAGGTGGCATAAAGAACGACTTTCAGTTAAGCAGGGAGTTACCGGTTTATGGCAGGTTTTTGGAAGAGCGAGATTATCATTTGACAAATCCTGTTTTCTTGATATATTCTATGCTGAGAACAGAAGTTTGTGTCTTGATTTGCATCTATTAAGTCAGACACCACACACGATTGTCTTTGGCAAAGGAGCATATTAGGAGATTTATGGGTTTTATAAAAATTCGGGGAGAGAAGAAACAGGTTAATACAGAAGAACCGCAAAATTTGTTAATTCCCGAATATAACATAGTTATAAATAATTCGATCTTGGGTGGTGGTGTTGCGATATGGAGTAATGTGAATATATATGGGGCAAAGATAGGTGAAAATACGAGAATAGGGGCTTTTGTTGAAATCCGTAAGGGTGTTAAAATCGGAAAGAACGTAAAAATTGAACCATTCGTTTTTATTCCTGAAGGAGTTAAAATCGGGAATTGTGTATTTATTGGTCCGAATGTCGTTTTTACAAACGATATTTATCCGTTTTCATGCAATGAATCAGGAGAATTAAAGGAAGAATATGAGATAACGTCTACTATTATAGAGGATAAGGTTTCAATCGGAGCTCAATCGGTTATCAAATGTGGTGTAACTATAGGTAATGGAGCCTTAATTGGGCTTGGTTCGACTATAACGAAAGATATTCCCGAAGGAGTAGTAGTTTATGGGGAAAAAGCAAAAATCAGGAGGAATTTAGATGAAGCAGATTCCGCTTGTTGATCTTCGCGCTCAATACGAAGAAGTTAAAGATGAAATGCATGGTCTCTGGAAGGAAATACTCGATTCTATGTATTTATATCTGGGTACAAATGTCCAGGAATTCGAAAAAGAGTTTGCTTCTTATAATAACGTTAAACATTGTATAGGTGTTGGTTCGGGAACAGAAGCACTTCTTTTTACATTGAAGGTTATCGGAGTCGGAGAAGGGGATGAGGTGATTGTACCTTCTCATACGTTCTTTGCAACAGTTGAAGCTGTTATTCATGCAGGGGCTTATCCAATTATGCTGGATATAGATTCAAAATTTTATACATTGTCCGTAGAAAATACTCGCGAATACATAG
>CAZALG010000202.1:0-4001 GCA_964485935.1 uncultured bacterium
GATCCGGAAAGTAATCGTAAAATGACCCTGGCTTATGCGTCTCTTTTAGATAAGATGGGTGAGTCCGAAAAAGCGGAACAGCTTTTTTTAGATGCCATAGAAAAGAATCCCACAGACGCTAATAGTTATGACATGTATGCCGGTTTTCTTGAATCGAAAGGCAGATACAATGAAGCTTTAGAGAATTATAAAAGAGCTTATCAATATAATTCTGACAACGGTGGTACAGCTTTCAGATACGGGAATCTTTTGTTTAAACTTGAGCAGTATCGAGAAGCAATTCCGTTGTTAAAGAGGGCTAAAGAGGTTTTTGTTGATGATATAGAAGTTATTAAAAAACTTGCTGAATGTTACAGCGAACTTGGCGAGTACGAAAATGCTATTGAAGAATACAAATCCGTAATTGAAATAATTCCTAAACATGTTTCCAGCAGGATACAAATCGGTAATGCTTATTTTAAGTTGAGACAGTATAATACAGCCGAGAAATACTATAATGAAGCATTGAAAATAGAATCCTCAAATTTAAGTGTTTATTATCAGTTGATTAATCTTGAGCTTACAAGGAAGAATCTTTCAGGTGTTAAAAAATACATAAATAAAGGTTTTTCTATCGATCCTAACGATTATATTTTATTTGCTCTTTACGGAGAATATTATTACCGTTTGGGTTTAAATGATATGGATAATCAGAAGGCGAGATCGGCAAAAGAACATTTTGATGAGGCTATAAGAATCTGGGAGAAAACAATAACTAAGACAAATGATCCTAAATGGATTAATTACGCGCAGGAAGGCATACAGAGAGCTCGAGAGAATATAAAAAAGCTTATTATATGGTAATTTTCCTTGCATAACTACTTAACTTAGATTCAGGGGATCTGTTCGTTTCCAATTAAAAAGGCGGGGAATTCCCCGCCTTTTTAATAATCATGTATTGTTTTATTTCACTGTAGATGAATCATCTTCTTTGTTTGATTAAAACCTTTATCAGTTACGATTCTATAAAAATAGACAGCATTAGCGACTTTTCTGCCTGATTTAGTAGTTCCATCCCAGTTGACGATATGGTAGCCTGCTTTAACTTTTTTGTCTATTAGTTCTGTAACCACTCTTCCCATTACATCATAAACCAGTATGCGAACTTTGGTAGGTTCAGGACATCCAAATTGTATCGCAGTATTTGCGGAAAATGGGTTGGGATAGTTCTGTTTGACAAAAAAGACTTTAGGTATTTCTTCTTCAATTCCAGCCGCACGAACATGTAAATGCGAAAGTACGCTTATTTCCGGATTTTCCGGATCATTACTTGCGATAATAATGTCTGTATAGTGATCGCCTGCAGCCATACCGGTAGCGTCAAAAGTAATTTCTACGGATACGCTGTCGCCAGATGGAATAGTATCCGAGACAGGAGTTACAGATAGCCATTTGGGACCAATCGTAAATTTTACTGCAAGACTATCATGTATATAATCCGTATTAAATGCTACCTGTAATCCATCGTTACCAGATATATTTTCAATGCCAATGGAATTACCTAAAAGATCGAAATCGTTATATGTGTTTAGATATTGAATTGTTATTTGCCCCGACCGATGAAGTATGACTTCTGCGTTGATATGACCGCTTGCTCCGTATTCTCCATAGTCCACGAATTGAATGATGAGTTTATCTCCGGAATTCTCGTAATAAACAGAACCATCGGGATAAAGGTCATCCCAGCACCAGGCGATAATGTTATTTGGAGAATGACTCAAGGGAATCGGTTGATTGGTATAAGTAGAATAACCACTTGTCGGTCCAAAACCAATAGTACCGTTGGAGGAAATATAAAATTCAGTATAAACAGAATCGTAAAAAGGAAATTCAAAACTTATCGGGTAAGGTCCAGTAAAATTGTCATCACTCAGTCCTGTAACCTGGGTCCCAGTCGAACTAATATCGGCCCACTCAAATTCACAGCTCACTCCTTCATCACTATCCATCCAGGCATATCCGAATGTATCAGGCCCACCAGCGCCTAAAATTACCGGGCTGCCGTTTCGGGAATCATCTTCGCCTTTTTTAAGTTCCAGATACTCAAACTGGCTTGATAGTGATATATTTCCGTTGGGTTTTTTACTTGTAGTTAATGATGGTAAGAGTGTTCCGCCAATTGAAATATCAAAAATCAGATCCATAACACCTGTATTGTAAATTGTTAAAGTATGAGTAGATGTTTCATCTTGGTTCAGACTATCACACAAAGAATCATAAGAGACAGAAATAACAGGCGGATCCATACATTCACCCATCAGGCAAACTGCTAAAGTTGGATCAACCGGATCATCAGATATTATGGTTAAATTACCCGTAATAATTCCCGGCGAACTCGGCGTAAAGGTGACTGCAACTTCCTTGTTTTCTCCGGGGTTTAAAATGAAATTAGTTGTATCTACCGTATAATCCGAATTATCGGACGAGATATCGTTTACTGTAAGAGGATTTGTTCCCTCATTCGAGACAATTAACGTATCGCTGGAAGAATAACCGGGGAAAACAATACCATAATCCAGGGTATCCGCAGAAACGGAAATAACCGGTGCGCCTGTCACGTGTAAATGAGAAGGAACGACTAATTCCGGCTCATCGGGATCGTTGCTCGTAATAATTATATTCGCATAATAATCACCCCTGGTGAGGTCGGTGGCGTCAAAGGTGACTTCTATTTTAACGCTGTCACCCGACTGAAGCGTTCCGGAAGCAGTATCGACGTATAACCAATCGACACCCACTACATAGTCGAAAACATAAGGAATCATATTTTCCAATATTATCCCAGCATTCTCGTTATGACTAAAAGCATATTCAAATGTTTGTCCTCCCGCAATTACTGCCCCTCTGCCATAAGTGTATTCCACAAGGTTTGTATTTCTATCTTCATCTTCCGCAATTTCCACCGCATTACCTGGAATATTTGTAAAGTTGGAGTGGCTTGCGTTGCTGCCTGTAAATGGGTTTGGCACTCCCTCAACAAGTGAATGGGTAGGATCAAGTAGATAGTTTACATCCGAATAATTATAATTAATGTTCATGTTACCAGGCAAGGTAACCAGCGAGGCATTTCCAGAGTTCCAGCCCCAACCAGCAGCATGAAATTCCAAAATTCCACCTGATTCCACATAATTATTAAATTTATCTGCGTAGTTATTTACCGCTTCATAAAAAGACGTAGGTTGATCACTGGGAATCAAAACGACCTTATAATTTGAAAAATCAACTGAATCAATATAAGAAGTGTTTATCATATCGTAGTCAATGCCGTTCGCAGATAAAATTTCTTCGTTTGAAGAGTTTCCCCATGGGGCTTCGTCCTGAATAATCAATATCAAATTGCCATTTTCAGTAATTTTTATCGTTTCCATAATTATTGGTTTATAATCCACGGGAACATTATTTGTTCGGCTGTTTTTATTTGTTGCTCGGATTTGCCCTTCGCCAATTAATTTTATTTCAGATTTTACCCGGAAAGAATTAGAGGGATTTTGTGCTGACATAGTCGGATTTATTTCCATAAATGAGATATCAAAGCTTAGATCACTTCCTCCCGTGTTATAAATCGTTAAAGTATCGGTAGACGTCTCACCTGTAAGCAAAGTATCGCTTAATGAATTGGGTGAAACTGATATATCCGGAGGTTCTACACATTCACCCTGCAGGAAAACTGATACACTTGGATTATCAGGGTCATCGGAGGTAATGGTTAAATTCCCTGTAATAGTTCCTGTGGAACTCGGCTCAAAAGTAACAGCAACTTCCTGGTTTTCTCCGGGATTTAAGGTGAAGTTGGTGATATCAACAGTGTAATCTGAATTATCAGAGGTTATATCGCTTACGGTTAGTAAATCAGTTCCTTCGTTTGCGACAACTAAGGTGTCGGTAGAAGAATAACCGGTAAAGACGATACCATAATCAAGGGTGTCGGTAGAAACAACGATATCTGGTGCACCTGTCACGTT
>CAZALG010000203.1:0-3995 GCA_964485935.1 uncultured bacterium
CTACCAGAAAATCGGCGCTCGGATATATACAAAGAGGCGGTGCGCCTACGAGAAGGAGCAGAATGCTGGCGATCGAGTTCGCGAGTCACGCTTATGAATTAATAAAAACAAATCCCACCAGACCCACGATGGTCGGACTCGACGGAGAAGAAATTATAACCATAGATCTTGAGCAATCTGTTAGTGGTTATAAGGAAATAGATCTGGAAAATTATAAGCTCCATAGACTTTTGTCTAATATATATTAGATCTAGGGAGTAGAGAGTAGTAATAAAGCAAAAAAAAGTAAAAACTTTATGGGTTTTGTGTTAATTGAATAAAGATCACTTTTCTGAAATAAATATACTGTCGATTTTACGTTTGACTTCCTCTGCTTCTTTTTCCATTCCCCTTTCTCTGTAATCTCGCATCAGTTTTTCATACAGCGTTCTGTTTGTGGGATGTAGTTCGATAGCCTCTAAAAGAAATAATTCAGCGGTTTCTGCGGCGTCTTTATTATAGATTCTTTTTTTATGCCTTTTAAAAAATTCGTATTTTTTAAAAGCTAATTCCCAGTCGATTGGATTGCTTTCCATAGCTTTTGAATAAAGGTAAAAAGAAAAAGACAGATAACCTACCAGACCGGTTTCATAAAAAAGTTGTTCATGTGCTGTGGCAAGAGTTGTAGAATAGTGTGGAAGAGGCCATAACGACTCCGATAAAGAAAGGTAATACAAGGTTTTCCCATATTCTTCATTATTGAAAGCCGCTGCTCCTTTCTTTGATAAAAAATAAGCAGATAAGGGTGTTAGGTAAAGAAAGATAAGCAGAACAAATATAATCTTCCCTGGTAATGAAAAGTTGATCTTGTAATCTTCTGCCGAATTGTCTGCAGTAAAGAGAATAACAATGAAGATGAGAAAATTTGCAGAGAGGTATAAAACATTGTCCAGAAGGGAATGAATAAAAACAACTAATATTAGTGTTCTCTCAAAATTCCCATGATTTTTGAAATTGATAAAGAAAATGCCAAATAGGAATAAATAAGACAAGAACAGCATTGAACCGCCTTCTGCAAAATACTGTAAGAATTGATTATGTGCGATCTTAGCTTTTTTTGAATATTTTCCTTCAACCGGAAAATTATATCGTAGAGAAGCTTTTTGGAAACTTCTTAATCCCCAACCGGATAAAGGCCTATCGAGTCCCGTCTTGATTGCCTGTTTCCAGATGTTCGGACGTTGAAGAGAATACGATTCGATTTTTCCGGTTACTCTTTTTTTTACAGGATTCGGAACCAAAAGTACAAGCCCAAACAGAATTGGGGCTATAAACGCAAAAGACTTGCGTTTAAAGAGAAAAACAGGTAAGACTAGAATTAGAACAAGTATAATTCTCGAACCTGTAAGAATTGAAAAAACAAAAAAAAGTATCATTAAAGGGTATTTTAATATTTTATTTTTTAACGTTAAGCTGTATGTAAAACCAAAAACAAGGGGAAATACGAAAAAATTAGCGTATTCGTAAGTACCGCTAACCCTCGCAGAACCAATTTGGAAGAAACAAATAATAAGCTCGACTAAGCAGAACACGAATACGGTTAACAGGAGTGTTTTTTTATTCGGTTTAATGAAAAGCAGTGCAACAAAGAAAATCAGATAAGCAAAATACTCTAAAAACCCTTCCATTGAAGATAAAAAAGCAGGAGAAAATAATGTTACCACAAATGATGCCCCAGTAAAAATCGTTAGTGGCAGAAGAAATCTGTTTTTCTCAATACGGCTGTTTTTATTTATAAATAAAAAAACAGATAGAAGAGAGACCATATAAAAACCCATCAAATAGATAGCTAATTGCGTCGCCCCCCCTTTGTAAAAACCAATACAAAATATCGGTGTTGAACAAACGATAATTTTAATAAAATCTTCTCTCTTTATTTTTGGTTTTTCTAAAAAAGAGAAAATCATTTTTTTATTGTTTAACCGGTAAATTCAATTGTTTGTTTGTTGATTTTTTTAAAGGTTTTACCGCATTTATTACAAATGGCTCTATTTTCAGTAAAGACAATTTTATTGCCGCATTCGCACAGCCAGCCCTTGATTGTCGCGGGTACCCCATAAACCATTGCATGGTCCGGAATATCTCTTGTTACAACAGAACCTGCTCCGACAAAACAGTGCTTTCCCAGTGTGACTCCGCAAATTATGGTAGAATTTGCCCCTATTGTGGAGCCTTTCTTGACAAGTGTTTTTAGATATTCATCTCTTTTCTTCGGATGAGCTGATCTGGGGATATTAACGTTGGTAAAAACCATAGAGGGACCACAGAAAACATCATCCTCTAAGGTTACGCCTTCATAAACTGAGACATTATTCTGTATTTTTACGTTACTCCCAATAGCAACATTTGGCCCGATGCAAACATTTTGACCTATAATACAATTTTTGCCAATACTTACATTAGATGATATATGTGAAAAATGCCAGATTTTTGTTCCTTTTCCGATTCGAACATTTTCGTCTACAAATGATGATTCATGTATAAAATATTCCATCTATTTATTTTCCTCCAAAGAAACCTGCGCCTTCCTTAAAACCTTTAGAACTTCAATCCCTCTATTTCCATCACTTTTAGGTCTTTCCCCGGTTTCTACACAATGGATAAAATGTTCACAGGCTGCCTTTAAGGGTTCATACAATGGAATGCTCGGCAAACAAATATCACCATAACGAACGCTGATTCCACCTTTTTCTGTCCATTCTACACCTTTGTCAAAAATCGCCAGTTTATTCCTCGGTTCCATATCGTCAAAAACGATCATCTTTTTATCCCCTACAATGGTTATTCTTCTCGTTTTATGCGGGTCAAGCCAGCTAAGGTGAGCATTCGCATCTATCCCTGATGAGAAATTCAAATGAAGGAAAACAGCGTCCTCAATTTTTTTACTCTCCTGAACATATATCCCTCCGGAGGCTTCAATTCGAGAAGGAAAATCATTTAACAAATATAAGAAAACCGAAATGTCATGAGGACCAAGACTCCACAGAACATTTTCCCTGGAACGAACTACTCCTAAATTAAGCCTCTGACTGTATAAATAATATATTTGACCGAGGTCTCCTTTATCTATAAGTTCTTTGATCTTGCAAACAACTGGATGATAAACGAGAAGATGGTCCACCATTAGCGTAAGTTCTGAGTCTTTTGCTATATGTACTAATTCTTCGGCTTTTTCCACCTCAAGAGCCAGAGGTTTTTCAACAAAAACGTGTTTGCCCGAGAGCAGAGCTTTCTTTGCTATTTCATAATGAGTTTCAGCAGGGGTAGAGATTACAACTGCTTTCACTTCATTGTTGGAAATAATTTTGTCAGGATCAAGAAAAGTTTTAATACCGGTATATTCTGTTTCTACAAGTGCAAGTTTCTGCTTATCTGAATCGGAAACTATTATGTTTTGTGTCCCCAAAATCTTACAAAAATTTCTAACTAAATTAATTCCCCAGTTACCCGCTCCGATTATCCCTATTTTCATCTAACCTCCAGTTTATCCAATATACAAAATGCTTATGGGGGTGTCAAGTATTAGTTTTATATAGGTCTTTTTTTTCTTAAACAAAGCAAACTTTCGTAAGTATATCCGAAGAGGTTGGTTAATAAGTAAACCCAACGAATCAAGCAAAATAACATTTTCTCTGAGGAATTTGCTTTTAACCAGATTTGGTTTTTTTTCATAGATGTAATAAACCGTACAATAGATTTAATAGGAAAAAAATATCGGGGGTTAAATATATTTCTATATTTTATTTTGTATCTATGCAGATAATAAAACTCTATTTGTTTATAACCTCTTCCGATGCGGAAAGCCTTTTTCAAAAGCTGTTTAAAAGAATAACGAGAAGGATGTTTCATGATAATAGCGGGTTCATAATGAATTTTATAACCCGCTTCGTAAACCCTATTGCCAAATTCATGATCTCCTCCGGAAATTAGTCTTGGGTCAAACAATCCCATTTTCT
>CAZALG010000204.1:0-3963 GCA_964485935.1 uncultured bacterium
AATCAAATATCAAAATGAAAAAATACAAATCAAAGTTTAAAAATGAAGAAAAAAATAATGAGTTCGCCTAACAGCGTAAAACCTCTTTCGCCTTTGCGTTTTCGGGATTGGACAATTTTGCATCTTTATTTGTCTTTTTGCTTTTTAATTTTTAATATTTCATTTACATTCAGATAGGATTCTCAGAATCTTCTAATTGTTTTACCTAAAATCTAACATCTAATACCTGAGACCTGACATTAGGGTTCAATAACCCCAACCGTTATATTACGCTCTGTATCACCTTTTCTTGAAGAATAAAAAAGTCCCGAGGTATAAGTTTTTTCAGGGAACGGATAAATTTTACGAACGCCGTATTTTTCAATGATTTTGATGTTAGCTTCTTCAAGGTCGAGAAAATAACGCTCATTTCTTATTTTTATCCCCTCGATATTAAATTTATCAAAAAATTCAAATACTTCTTCCCCCACTTCATAATTTTCGGGATTGATACTGGGACCAAGAGAAACTTCCCAATCTTCGAATTTCAAGTTGTATAATTCTTTCATCTTCAACAAGAATTTTTTAGCAATCATTAGAGCAGTTCCTTTCCATCCTGCGTGCAGGAGCGCAAGTATTCCCTTATTCGGATGATAAAAAATCATGGGAAGACAATCCGCAGTTCTTATAGATAAATTAAGTCCTTTTATATCTGTGAACAAACCGTCTCCAACCAGTTTTATATCGGCCCTCGCTTTATGTATAACAGAAGAATGAATCTGCATGAGATCAATGAACTCACCTTTAACTTCGCATAGGGGATTAAAATACTTTGTCCCCTGTATTAATTTCACTTTTGAATTAAAAGAAAATTCGTACCAACTTTTTGTATTTTTCGTCTTTTTTTGCCATGTTTTTAATTCCGACATATTTTTATTCTATATAACTTTATACTAAAATCAAGATAGGTGCTATCTGAAAATTAGATTTATTTGTATTTTTACCCTTGACTAAAAATATTTTTTTAATATAATACTGCTATAAAAGGCGGATGGTGCCTTATAAACAAAAATCCTTAAGGAGGAATGTTTTATGCGTAAAATTTTAGCAGTTTTAATGTTAGTTTGTGCGCTGGGTCTCTTTGCGCAGATTCCGGCGGGTACAAAATCCGTAGCGGTTCTGACCGGTGGAACCAGTGATATACTTGCCGACGATTTCGCATATATGTTGGATGTAAATGCCGGTTACTTTATGATGGATGGTCTCGAGATAGACGTTCTTCTTGGTCTTTGGGGTTCAACTGCTGAAGGAGCTGATATGGAATTTGGACTCGGCCTCGGTGCTCTCTATCATTTCCCGCTAAGCCCTATGTTCGGTCTCTATATTGGAGCTGCGTTCACATATATGACCGCTGGTGATGGCATGATGGCTGTTCCAGTAGATGCAGGTCTTGAACTTTTCATAACACAAAACAATGCAGTAAGAATTGGAAACAGGTTTACATTAAATATGGAAGAAGGAATGGACAATACCGATCAAATAGTCATCGGTACAGTTCACTACTTTCAGTAAGTAAGGACAGAAATTTACTTTCGGCACCATCTGTCCTTTATTACTTAAAGGTAGTAAATAAAAAAAAACGGAATTTTTAAAATTCCGTTTTTTTTAACCTAAGAAAACACCAAAACATTTAAAAACCTTGACATTCAAACTTAAAATGATATAATATATACAGCATAAACCCAAGAAAGGGAGGTTAATTATGCGTAAAATATTACTTGTTCTAATTTTTGTCTCTGCACTCGGACTCTTTGCACAGATACCGTCAGGAACCAAAGCTATAGGAATATCGGCTCGAGTAGGTGATTTTCTTTCCGACTATGATATGCAATATGCAGTTTCAGCAGAATTGGGAAATTTTATAACAGATAACCTTGAAATAATCCAAACAATTGGGGTTAATAATTCTAAAGCAGCAGCTGTACTCTTAGACAAAACCGAATATACAGTAGGCGGTGGCGCTGCTTACCATTACCCAATTGGTTCATCAATGTTTGGTGTTTTTGGAAAAGCATTATTTATTTTCAATAGCTTACCAATCGATACTGGTGAAGAAATTATAGAGGGTAATATAAGCTTTCCCATAGACGTAGGAGTTGAAATTTTCGTTAATAATAACTTTGCGATTCAGCTTTACAATGAGTTTGTTTTACAGATAGTAGAACCTCTTGAAAATAACAATTATATCAAAACCGGTCTTGCTTTATATATCTAATAAGTAAGGTATTTAAAATAAAAAAACGGAATTTGGAAAAATTCCGTTTTTTATTTTTCGTTTATCTGATAACAAAATACCTGAACCTCATCAAAACCCTTGACATTTATGGTTAAAAGCGTATAATGGGTAAACAAACCTTACAAAAGGGAGGTATTATGAAAAAATTAGTTTTCTGTTTAGTCTTGTTATTTGTAAGTATGCCACTCTTCGCAGGCGCAACAGGTATTGGAATCGGCATACACGGCGGTATCGAGATGATGGTAGTAGATACTACAACTGAAACATATCCGGCAATTGGTGGTATAGTCGACTTCTCTCTTCCTGGTATACCTATTGGTCTCCGAGCAGGCGGAGAATATGCATGGAAATCATTTGAAGGAGATGCTAGCGCTAGCTCTATAATTATTCTTCTTGCCGGGCAGTATAATGTAGTCCTTCCTGGCGCTCCAATGTCTTTCTATATTGGCGCAGGTGGCCAAATGGCTATGTCTAGTATGGACTTACCAGACCCACTGCCAGATCCTGACAGTGAAAACAATTTTGGTTTCCTTGCTTACGCAGGAGCAAATTATAACATGGGTATGATGGGACTCTTCGCTGAAGTTGGTTATGGCATGATATTTACCGACCCAGAATCCACAACAAATATACCCATCAGAGGCGGAATAAAGTTTAATCTGTAAGATAATTAAAAAAATTGATCAAAAAGGGCGTGTATTGTTAAATATGCGCCCTTTTTGATTTATTCACACCATGGAAATGCAAAAATAAAAGATCAAAGTGTAAAATGACAAATTAAAGTTCAAAAATATATCACAAGAAAACTAAAAATCTACAAAAAGCATGAAATAATTTTACATTTTCATATGTAATTTTGATTTTTAATTTTTGATATTTAATTTCCAATAGAATACCCATGACTTTTGGGTTAAATACTTCAGTGCCAATTTTTAAGAATTCTGTCAGCTAATTTTTTGTCAGGTATCTTTTAATTATCTTCGTCGTAACCGGAGCTGCATGAGTACTCCCATGTCCGGCATGCTCTATTACAGTAAAGACAACAATTTCAGGATTTTCAAATGGAGCAAATCCGACGAAAAGAGAATGATCTTCTCCCTGCGGATTTTGAGCTGTGCCTGTCTTTCCTGCAACCGTTATGTCGTTTAATCGAGACCAGTATGCAGTACCTTTAAGCGTATTAACGACATTCTTCATTGCTTCTCTTACAAATTCCAAGTTCTTCTCCGAAACCGGTAAATTTATCTTCTTAGGCCTTAATTTTTTGATTGTTTTTCCCTCACTGTTAGTTATTTCTCTTAAAACATGAGGTTCGTAAGTCCATCCGCCATTGGCAACTGCGGAGAAAAAAGTAGCTCCTTGAAGAGGAGTTACCAATATCTCTCCCTGCCCTATAGCAAGATTGGCAAGAACACCTCTTGCCCAACCCCTCTTACCATATTTTTTATCGTACCATTCTCTTGAAGGCAAAAAACCGGATCTCTCACCAGGCACATCGATTCTACACTTTCTGCTGAAGCCTAATTTGCTGGCGTAATCTACCATCATCTCGAGAGTCATCGACATACCTACCTGGTAAAAATATATATCGCAGGACTGAATTATAGCGTCCATGAGCTGCAAAGACCCGTGTCTCTTCCAGCATCCGAAATAACGATTTCCAATCCAAAACAGACTATCGCAACGGG
>CAZALG010000205.1:0-3959 GCA_964485935.1 uncultured bacterium
TGATGATAATACAGGGATGAATTAAAAACTAAAAGATAATAAAAAAATAAAAATAAAAATATAATAATAAAAGAAAAATTTTGATTACGAATTATTCCTTTTAATCGCATAGTTCCCTCGATATCTAAAAAGTAAAAGTATTATGTGTTTAGTCAATCCCTCCCAATGGAGTAATTGGCTGTCAGCCTAAGGCTGAACATCTAATTGTAAATTGTAAGTTGGAAATTGTAAATTTAAAATTTAGAAATGGGAATAGAATTTGTGTTTATTTGCGTTCTAATCGTGTTTTTAAATTCAAAATACATAATTCAAAATTTAAAATTAACATCGTTTAACCATTTAACTTGTTTCCCGTCTTCCGTCTGCGGTCATCGGTCGGTCTTAAACTTAAGACCTAAACCCCCTTGACATCCTACCCTCTTTCCGGGTATATTGTAAGAGAGAAATGAACATAAAAAGTCCTGAAGAAAACAAAGAGCAATTTAGCAAAGAACGTGTAAATCGCGTAATAGCAATCACATTCGCTGTTTTTATATTTGTAGGAATCGTAATGTCTGTTTGTTACGAAATGGATTTAATCCCAAAAGAGACTGAAGAAAAACAGAGTTATATAAAAGAGGTAAAAAATTTATTTCATTTAGATAATGTAGATTTTGTAGATTCGGATAAGGGAGAGGCAAAAACTTCCTTCCAGGATGGAAAAGCATACTTTGATGAAGGGAATTTTGACGAGGCGATTTGGAGTTTTAACAATGCATTAATTTTAAATCCTGAGTTTGCTGAAGCTTACAACAGCCGCGGTTTTGCCTACCTATATCTTAATAAATTTGATTTGGCAATGCAGGATTTCAATAAGGCAATCGAATTAAATCCGGAATTTTTCGAGGCTTATTTAAATCGGGGGAAGGTTTATAGGAGTAAACATAAATATAAACTTGCTTTTCGGGATTTTAATAAAGCGTTGAAATTGAATCCGGAATATTCTGAGGCTTACATCATTAGAGCGAATCTATATGCCATTAACTACGAATTTGAAAATGCTCTCCGGGATTGTGATAGAGCAATAGAATTGAACCCAAAAGATCACAGGGCTTATTTCCTTAAGGCTGTTATTTATGAAGAATGGGGTAAGGATGAAGAAGCTATTAAATTTTACGGAAAATATATCGAGGTTACTGTGGGCCTTGATACAGGATTAAATCCCATTGTCAAAAAAACCATAAAAGAACTTGAGAAAAAAATCGACAGTTCATCGTCGGAGTGATACCTGGGAAAATATGAAAATTAAATTAAGATATTTCCATGTCCTTTTATTATTTGTATTGTTACCTCGGCAAACCGAAGCAGTCGAATTCGAAAACGTTTTATTCGATCATGATACCCTCGACCAATATGAATGTTTTCAGATTATATTCGACCTGTCACAAAATTATTCCAACCCATACGACCCGGAGGTAATAAAGATAGACGGTTTAATTATACAGCCCGACGGGGACACGCTGTCAATACCTTGTTTTTACTACCAGGATTTTATAGTGAATCCAGGTTCATACGAGACATATACAGCATCCGGAGATCCCGAATGGCGGATGAGTTATACCCCTGTAGAAAGTGGAACTCACCGCCTTATACTGAAGGCTGCCGATTCTACCGGGGCTTACCTCGATTCTACTCGTCAATTTGTTGTCGAAAGCGCGGCTGCTCCGGGATTCGTAAGGCGAGACCCTCTCGATGCTCTTTATTTTCAGTTCGAAAATAATTCAACATATATTCCCGTAGGACATAATGTTTGCTGGGATGACGGTAGCGGCATAGCCTTCTACGACCACTACTTTGGACAGATGGGGAATGTTGGTGAAAATTGGACAAGGGTATGGATGACTCCTTTCGCCAGACTTGCTCTCGAATGGAATATCTCGCACTGGTCGGGATACTACGATGGTCTTGGCATATATGCTCAAGAAGTGGCTTTTAAGATAGATTCGATTGTCTCTTTAGCGGAAAGAGAAAACATATATATGCAGATGTGCATTCATTCGTTTAATGAACTTTCTACAGGGCCACATCCAATATGGGATGAGAATCCTTACAATTCCGCGAATGGAGGAATGCTTGATTCTCCCGAAGAGTTTTTCACCAATGTGGATGCAAAAATACTTTCAAAGAAAAAATATCGTTATATCGTCGCTCGGTGGGGATATTCTACCAATATCCTCGCATGGGAATTATGGAATGAAGTTGATATAACGGATAACTACGATGACCCTTCAATCACGGCATGGCATCAGGAAATGGCTGCTTATTTCGATTCTATCGATGTAAACCAACATCTTATTACAACCAGCTCGTCGAGAAGCGGAGATACTCTATACTGGAAATTATCTGAAATGGATTATACTCAAATTCACCGTTACGGTTCCGGTATCGCGGTGGCTCTGCCAAGGAGGATAAGGAGAATGCAACAAAAATTCGGAAAACCTGTGATTGACGGCGAATACGGATATTGGTCGGGAGGTCCGGTGGATTCATTCGACCCCACGGGAGTTCAATTGCATAAAGGGATCTGGTCTTCCTTGATGGCAGAGACCGGAGGTATGTTATGGTGGTGGGATAATTTGATAAAACCGTATAACCTGTATTACCATTTTCAATACCTCACCGCATATATAGAAGGCGAACAATTCAGAGGACGCTCTTTCGGTACCGAACCGAATGTATATATATCAGAAAGTCCAACAGATACAATCGTTTCACTGTTCCCCGGACTGGGCTGGGCTCCATCTTTGCAGGATTCTTTCGTGATAGAATTCGACGGGACCGCTTCCGGTATAGAAAATCTTTCTTCTTTTATACAGGGTGACTGGCATCCGGATATGGGTAGAAGAGCGGTTTTTGTTCTAAACGCGACACGTTCAGGTAAAATTGGTGTGGATATAAGGCAAATAGCTTCCGGCGGCGCCGGGCTGCAGATTTTTTGCGATGGGATTCTTATCTTAGACCAGAGTTTATCCGAGGGAGAAGAGGATATCTACTGGGCACCCATCCCTGCCGGAACGGAACATATAAGAATTTACAACGATGGACAGGACTGGTTTGAGACAGAGCGGTATATTTTTACATGCCTTGATATACCAATTACAAGGGTACAGGGTCTAACTGATACTTCAGGAGGTTATCTCTGGTTTTATGATATGAATCATAACACCGGAACTCACGGCTCAGGGATTATATCCGGGACAAACGCTACTGTAAAAGGTTTATCTCCCGGAGCTTATAATGTTGAATTCTGGAACACATATCCGCCAGGTGGAATACTCGGAGATACTTTAATTACTACTTCTGCTGACAGTCTTACTTTTTCCGTTCCGGACTTTACGTATGATATAGCGGCAAAAATATTCCAGAACGGTTCCGGAGTGCCGGAAAACAAAAACGAAAGATTTATTAACTTAGGATTAAAAAACAGAGTTGTAAGCGGTTCATGTGAAATTTCTTTAGTCTTACACGAAAAACGGGATATAGAATTATCGGTATTTGATATAACGGGTAGAAAGATAGATAATATCAAGAAAGGGATTCTTTCTCCCGGAGCGTATAGTTTCAGCTGGGAAACAGAGGGTATCGCGGGTGGAATTTACTTTGTGGCATTAAAAGAGAAGGGTAAAATTACCCAAGCACAAAAATTTTTAGTGATACGCTAGTATTGATCATCGGGAATTAGATAAAAATGGAGGTTAGTATGAAAAAATTTTCAAGGTTAATTATTGTTGTATTATTTATTATTTTTCTTCTTAAGTGTGCTACCGGGAATGTACCTCTCAGAAAAATCGTTGAAGTAAATGAAGAGAAACATAAAGGTAAAGAGGTTGCCGCATTCATAGGAATAGAAGAAAAAATCGGAAGCCCCAAAGCTTTAAATAAATTTTTTATCAGAAGCTGGATAGTTAAAGAGAGCGGAG
>CAZALG010000206.1:0-3937 GCA_964485935.1 uncultured bacterium
CCCCCTACCAAAAAATAAAGCAAAAGCGACGACAGGAAATATATAAGAAAACGAAATACCTTATTTTCAGGCATAAAACGGATATAAAGAATAGAAAATAGTAAAGCAAGAAGATATCCTATGGTAAAGTTCAATGGGAATTCATATTGACTATGACAGGCCAAGAGCAATAGTGCAGGAAAAAAAGATATAATGTCTGCCTTCAGTTTTGCTCCGGTTTTTTGAATCATTAATCGTGTAAAGAAGGTTACCATACGGGCAAAAATTGTAAGCATAAACGCACCTACCCATGGAAAATAATAAAGCTGCGCTAAAAAAGCAGAAATGTAATCTGTCAAACCTCCTGGATAGAGAAGATGCTCATGAAAGAACCGAGCGTTAAAAAAAAAGATAGGTTCTTGATATTGATAGGTAAGTTTTGGATCCACTCGAAATTGGAGCCATAAAAGAAAGAAAACAAAAAAAATGCCTGTAACTATCCAATAATAATAATTTTTATACTCTGCGGCATCAATGTGCCTTTTTATAATATCCGAAGATTTCCTGAAAAAAGATTTTGAAACCTTTAAATTTGATTTTCCCATAATCATTACTCCTTTAGATCCGATAATATCCACGTGAATATTTAGTAAACCACATTAAAATCAATATAGATAAAACGATAATCTTGTCAAGGGTAAAGTAGTAACAGGGTCAAACCCTATTAATATGATATTTTTGGGATTGGAACGTTGTTCTGAGTTTTATATTTTTTAGTATCCTTTAGAACGGACTTCTTCCTCATTAAAACCGAAATAATGGGCTATTTCGTGGATTAATGTTCTGTAAATTTGTTCTTTCATTGTACTATTAATTTCTCTGCCAAAAACCATCTCAAAACTTTCTTTATAAATCTCTATTCTTGTCGGCTGTGTTTGCACTGAAAAAGTCCTCTTTTTATTTTTTGGGATTCCCGAAAATAGACCAAAAACTATTTTTCCCGAAAATTGTTGCCTTACTCCCATTGGCACGTATTCTCTACAAATAACTTCAATTCTTTCGTCACGCAGTATCTTTCTGTATTCTTCAGGTATATCTTTTAAGATTTCTTTGACTACTCTTTCAAATTCTTCAAAATCCATATAAATAGAATAATAACGGGATTTGTATATTAATCAACTCATCTAGTTAGTAAATGAACTGATAAGTAATCAATCGAGAAAATCAAATATCAAAAATCAAAAAGCAAAATGACAAATAAAAATGCAAAATTATTTTAAACTAAAAAATAGAATAGCAAATACAATTATTCGTGCTATTTGTGCTATTCGTTGTTAGTGAATTTTGGTTGTCGGAAGGGTTTTAAACAAAAAATATAGTTTTTTCATTGTGTTCTTTGTGTACTTTGTGGTTCAATTAATTTTTAGGGGTTGTGTGTTTTTTAGATTTTTAAATTTAAATTTGTAATTTTACATTTTTATATTTGATTTTTGCATTAATCAAATCTTGTTTCCCTCCACTTTCCCTTATAAAAAGCGATAACTGCCAAAATTGCCTCGACAACCCAGTCACAGACAGCCGCAAGCCAAATACCGGCAAAACCATAACCAAGTTTAAAAGCAAATAAATAGGCAAGAGATAACCTTACAGGAATAGAACCTATAAAAGATATTATCATGGGTGTTTTTGTATCCCCTGCTCCATTCAAACCTCCCGCAATAACTATAAGAAATGCTAAAGGTATTTGCTCAAACGCGGCTACCATAATCGCTAACATCGCAAAAAGTTTAACTTCCATTTCAGGTTTGAAGATTGAAAAGACTGCTGCTGGGTTTAAAACAAAGAAGAAAGCAAGTAAAGACATAACAACAATTGCGTAATAGGAAATTTTCTTTATGCTTTCGTCAGCCAGATCTATTCTTTTTGCTCCCAGACTTTGCCCCACAAGAGTATTGGACGCGATACCAAAACCAATTCCCATCATAAATGAAAAAGATTCGATTCTTAAAGCAAGTTGATGGGCTGCAAGAGCTACAGTGCCGAGAGAGACAACCATCTTCATAAAGAAAATTAAGCTTGCCCTTCGTATGCCGAATTCCAACATAGCAGGAGAAGCTATTTTCCATATATTTTGTATCGCTTTTTTGTCTATTTTTCTGATATCTGAAATCTCAACAGGTATTTTTTTTCTTAAATGTATAAGCAGCAGAATTACAATTCCTCCAAGAATATAAGCACCTCCCGTTGCAATAGCAGCCCCTACCACTTCGAGACGCGGAAAGATACCTATACCAAATATTAGAAAGTAATTAAAAATTATATTAAAAACATTCCCCAAGCCCATCAAAAACATCGGGGTTCTGGTATCTCCCATTCCCCTTATTATACCTGTCGAAGAAAAATAAACAAAAGCAAATACGGAACACCCAAGTACAATAGTAAGATATTTACTGCCAAGATCATAAACAGTTTCACTTGTACCCATTAGACTCATTAACACATTACTGCCAAAAATTCCCATTAGACTTATAGAGACCCCTAAAATTATAGTTACAAACAAAACATTTCCGCCGCTAACTTTTATTCTACTCTCAGACCCTTCGCCCGCAAATCGTGCAGTTAAAGCCTGGGCGGCGATCCGCAGGGGGGAAACCAAAAACAGAAATAAAAATAAAAAACAAAGTACTTGCCAAACCCACTGCAGCAATAGAATCCGTACCCAGCCGAGAAACCATTACCATATCAACAAACGCGGTAATTGTAAAAAATAAATGTTCCACGACAGCGGGCCAGGAAAGCGTAAAAATATTACGGTGAAGATTTTTACGACTCACTTTTATAAATGAAACATCTTTTATACCTTCTTCATACTCTAAATCTATTTTGTCCCTCCTAAATTTTTTACAGATAGGGATACTAATTAAAAGGTTTAGAAAAACAAGAGCTTTTTAAAACACCAAAAAGAAACTTAACGGTTTTTATTAGTAAAATATAAAATTTATTTCTTTTTTACAACAAGAGTTTCAGCGATCATATCATGAAGAGCCTGGTGTTTTTCCGTAAAAGCCGCCATTATATATCCGATAGCAAAAATTGCTCCGGATATGAACTTACTCCAAAATCTGCCATTGGCTCTTAAAAACGTAATTCTATTACCAGCTGTATCCGTAACGACCAGATTGCAAATCTTCTTACCAAGAGTTGCCTGTAACTTAGAACTCTCCATTATAGTAAAGTAAAGCCAGCTTAATCCGAATGCTAATATGTAATAAAGTACTACGAAGAAATCTTCCATCTCCTCTACTTCCATTCCCATAAGCGCCATAACAAAGCCGATAAAGAACGCCCCCATAAAACCGACAACAACTGAACCAAGGCCCAAAATTGCACTATCAATTAAATAAGCGAGAAAACGTTCCCAGAAACTAGCGTACTTTACATCTGAAGCCGAGGAAAAGGACTCATTTACACCAACAAATCTGGCACCACAACCTATACAAAATTTCGCATCATCAGGATTCTCTGTTCCACATTTGGAACAAACCATAAAAACCTCCTAAATTAAGACTTAAATATTATAAACAATACGAAAAAACAAACAAAATGTCAATAGTTATTTTTGAACTCTAAAGGTTCAAAAATAGAGTCTTGAGTCACTAGACAAAAAATCCAATTCACAACACCAAAAAAACATTTAACCACAAATCACACATAGATCAAAAGTTTTTTGTTTTCATCTAAAACCTAATACCAAATACCTAAGACCTAAAATTCGCCCTTGACAATTGGAAAAATAAACCTATTTTAAAAACTGCATAGAAGTGAATAAATATTCAAAAAAATCAGGGTAAACTTAGGAACAATAAAGTATTTATATATACTAAAAGGAGGAAATTAATGGACTATTCTGCTAAGGATTTAATGGAAATGGACGATACATACGGAGCTCACAATTACA
>CAZALG010000207.1:0-3928 GCA_964485935.1 uncultured bacterium
ATTTCAGCAGAGATTACGGAAGAAGCAATAGACAAAAGAATAGCGGAAATCAGGAAGGGAAATATAGTCGTTAATACCAAACCGGGCGCGGAAGTAAGAATCGAACAGGTCCGCCATGAGTTTTTGTTTGGCGCAGCGATTACGGATAATCTTGCTGAGAAGTCAGGGAATGCCATGTCGGATAAAGACAGAAAGATGTTTTTGAAAATACTTGAGGAGAATTTTAACTACGCTGTGCATGAAAATGCTTTAAAATGGTACGATACAGAAGTGGAATATAAGAAAGTCGATTATTATTTAGCGGATAGAATTTATGAGCTCTGTCGTGAGCGTAATATACCTATGAGAGGTCACTGCGTATTTTGGGCAAAGGATAAGTACGTGATGCCATGGTTAAAGGAACTCGATAATGATGAGCTTCGTGCCGCTGTAGTCCGACGCGCGAGCGATGTAGCAAAGCATTTTAAAGATAGAATCGAAGAATTCGACCTCAATAACGAAATGATTAACGGTGATTTCTTCAGGCGTCGACTGGGATACGGTATTGTAAATGAAATGGCATGGATAGTTAAAGCCGCTAATCCCGATGCGAAGCTGTATGTAAATGATTACGGAGTTCTTGTTGAAAATGGTTTTAATAAAAGCTCTTACATAACTCAAATTGAGAATCTTCTCGAAAGTGGAGTTCCAATCGACGGAATCGGATGTCAGGCGCATTTTGTAACTTCAAGGGAAAATAATTCCACCGCCAAAGCCGCCACAACATCCGAACATGTTCAAAAAACTCTGGATGAATTGTCAAAATTCGGTCTTCCTATCAAGATTACCGAATGTCTTGTTTCTGCGGATACAGAAGAGGGTAAAGCTGAAGAACTGCGAAGGTTTTTCCGTATTTGTTTTGCGCATCCCAATGTTGAAGCGATTATTATGTGGGGCTTCTGGGAGGTTGGACACTGGATTCCGGAGTCGGCGATGTGGAAAAAAGACTGGACTCCCACACTGCAGGCTCTTGCTTACCGCGACCTTGTTTTTAATAAATGGTGGACTGATGTTTCAGGAAAAGCTGATAAAAAAGGCATATACAAAACCGATGCTTTTTACGGGGATTATTTAATCACTTCTAATGGAGAAACTAAGAAAATAACACTCAGCAAGAAAGACAAATCGATAGAGGTTAGTTTTAAATGAGGTAAATCTTGAATAAAGTGATAAGAAATTTAAAAATTCTTTTTTTATTGTTGTTACCCGTCTATCTTTTTGCCGGTTCGATTTCGATAATTTTTGTGGGAGACATTATGATGGGGTCTGATTATCCGGAGAAAAAGCTTCCTCCACATAAAGGTAGTAAGCTTTTTACTAATCTTAGTTCCACTTTGATGAATGCAGATTTAACTCTGGGTAATCTTGAAGGGACATTGCTTGAAGGCGGGGTTAGCACAAAAGAGGTTAAAAAAGGTCGCTGTTATGCGTTTAGGACTCCGCCGGAGTGGGCTGGAAACCTTTTTGATGCCGGTTTTGATTTTTTAAATTTGGCGAATAATCACATGAACGATTTTGGGCCAGGCGGTATTAGAGAAACTGTTAAGGCGCTTACCGATGTTGGACTGGAATGCGGCGGGGCGTATAAAAAAGTAGGACGGTTTAATGTTAGGGGGATTAAAATCGCTATAGTTTCTTTTTCGACCTCACCAAACACGAATTCTGTTTTAGAAATTACAAAAGCCAAGCAGATAGTTGCCGAGCAAGCCAAGCAGAATGATATTGTTATTGTATCGGTCCATGCTGGCGCGGAGGGACTGAAAGCTATACATACTCGCGATACCTCCGAGTATTTTATGGGAACGCCGAGAGGCAATCTTGTTAGATTTTCTCGTGCGGTTATCGATAGTGGGGCCGATTTTGTCTGGGGTCATGGTCCTCACGTGCCCCGGGCTTTGGATATGTATAAAGATCGACTTATTGCCTACAGTCTTGGGAATTTCTGTACCTGGGGGTTTAATCTTGTGGGTGAGCTTGGGTATGCTCCGATTCTCAAAGTGGAATTGGATTCATCCGGGGTTTTTAAAAAAGGGCATGTTTTTTCGGCGATTCAGAAAACGTATAAATCTCCGGAACTGGACCCTAAAAATCATGCGGCTAAATTGATGAAAAAACTTTCCGAAGAGGACTTCCCCGGCTCTGAACTTATTATAATGGAGAATGGAGAAATATATCAAAATGAATATTAAGATTAAAAGCAGGTTATTTGTTTTTATTTGTTTGTCGATTCTCGCGAGTCCTACACTATTTCCGTTATACGCAAGGATTTCTTCTGATGTTCACGTATGGGAAATGAAGGAAGTTATCCTTAAGGCGGAGAAGCATTATGACAATTATTATAAGGATGTGGAATGCTGGGTAGACCTTGAAGGTCCGGATTTCTCCAGGCGAGTTTATGCTTTCTGGGATGGAGATGATGTCTTTATTGTACGAGTAGTGGCTACAAAGCCGGGCAAATGGACTTACAGGAGCGGCTCAAATCAAAAAGATGATAAAGGGTTGAGCAATCATTCGGGTGAATTTACAGCCACCGGCTGGACTGAAGAAGAAAAGAAAGAAAACCCGAACTGTCGCGGGTTTATTCGTCCGACATCGAACGGTCATGCTTTGCAGTATGCTGACGGAACCCCTTTCTTTCTTGTCGGTGATACCTGGCTTGCGGCGAGTACATGGCGGTTGCCTTTCAGGGGAGTTGGCTCAATGGATTATTATGTGCCGGGTCCCGGGATAGGTTTTGAAGACGCTGTGGCTTATCGTAAGGGACAGGGATATAACTCCGTTAGTATGATTGCCTGTTTTCCTAATTGGGAATCTGATTGCAATCCCAGTACTTACGCCGATAAGAATGGTATTTACCTCCGAAATGCCTGGGAGAAGTTCGACTATACCGTTAAAGAAGATAAATTAACAGCAAAAAATATGCGAGATGAATACGGGAATAGACCTTTTCAAATGTTATCCGAACACGAGGGCGTTGCCGATTTTGACCGAATAAATCCTGATTATTTTAAAAGTCTGGATAAAAAAATGCAGCATTTATCAGGAGAGGGCTTTGTGCCTTTGTTGGAGACCGTTAGGAGAGATAACTGTCCTGCGTGGAAGGCTTATTTTGATTTTAACGAGTCGTACGCACGATATGTTCAATACCTTGTTTCAAGATATGGAGCGTATAATATCATTTTCAGCGGAATTCATCTTGACTGGATTCCGAAAGAATACAGTCTTACTGCTCTGGAATTCAACAGGGCTTTAACTTATCATTTTAGGAAATACGGAGCACTGCCTTTTGGACAGCCTCACACGACACTAATAAATAATTCCACATACACTCAGTTCGGTCACGGAGAGGATTGTCCCTGGTTAACAATGCACAGTGTTGGTAATAAACCTCGAGACCACCGTGTTTCCGATTCCTTGCAAATACTGTTTAATCTCGAGCCCCCATATCCAGCAATTAATTTTGAACCCTATTATACAGGCTGGAACCATGAAATAAACATGCCGGGTGGTGAGAGACCGCCTGCTAATTCTGCCCGCGATAATTATTTTTCCCGGGCGCAGATGTACGGTTCGGTTCTCTCAGGTGGTCTTTCGGGTCATGTTCATGGAACATCCGCTTATGATATTACTACAACCGGTGAACCTGAAGGGATGCGCCCTCATTTCTGGGAAGCGTTAAAGTTCGAATCTGCCCTGTATATGAGACATTTAAGAAATTTTATTTTATCAGAAGGTGCCAAGTATCAACAGTTGGAGCCCTCTCACGAAAACATACATCTACGAATGGCTCCGGACAGTCCTGAAAAAGGTTTGGACGGTTGGGCATATATGATGTGTACTTCCGAAAAAGATTTTGCCCTTCTTTATTTTGAGAACCAGTCGGTATTAC
>CAZALG010000208.1:0-3885 GCA_964485935.1 uncultured bacterium
TAACCATAGAGCACAGCTTCCCATCGCGGGAAAGAAGAGAAGACTGCTGTGAACCTGAGGTGGAGCGGACAGAAAGAATCGGACAGCGGGAAGGGAATCCCTCTGAAGGTGGAAATGTCTGTTATCCCGAAAGTGAAAGGGAGCGGGAAGGACTGAGAAGGCGGACGCGGACACTACCTGCCGGAGGATGGAGGGTGGAGGCTCGCGACGGACAAGGAAACCTGATTGGTGAAAGCCCATCACGAGGACTGAATCCGAGGAGAATAAGGACCGAACCATACCATAAACCGACCCCTATTGATTCTATTGAATGTGAATGCAACGTTACTCCCGTAATAAACGGTAAGCCTGTTAAGAATAATACTACCGTCCGGAATCTTCGAAAAGGTATTAAGCAAACAATCTCCGTTAAGGGAGACTGCGGCAAAGATTGTGCTCTCGGTCCGCAAAGCATAACCATTCAGCCTCCTCTTGTAGTAAGTGCCGCGTTCGGAGCACCTGTAGTATTTTTACCTCCTCCGATTGCGGTTAACGCGAAGAAGACATTATATGATTTTTCTTACCCGGGATTGTATAAAGTTACCGTTACTCAATTTTGTGAGGATGGAAGTTCATGTGATGCTTCGTTTAACGTATTGATTTCGGAAAAAAGAAAACCCAAACCTCTTGACCCGGACGATATTGCCGGGTTAGCCCCCGGGGGAGGATGCGGGAACGCCTATTGTCTTGAAGTGCTCTATTCGATTTCAGGAAAGAAAGATTTCAAAACTATATCTTTCAATACCCTCGATTTGGGGAAAACAGGCGAACTTGAATTACGTCTTGAGAGTAGTTGTTTTAAAAAATGCAAAGGCAAGAAAGTAGTCAGCTGGGAAATAAAAGAACCCGACGGTAAAAAGGTAATAAAAAAAGGCCAGGATTTATACGAAATAAAATATGATTTCAATAAGGTGGGCGTGTATTACATCTGTGTGATAGAAACTGCGAACTGCGGTGGCAGCACGAAGACATGCAGTAAATTTTTACTTATTGATACGAAATAAGGGGAAAATAGACGCGAAAAAATTGATAAACCACTTAAAAACCAAAAAAACAGATAGAGCGCAGAGAGTATTTTTGTTTTTGCTGTTTAACAATTTAACTTAGATTAGATTCGTAAAATCTATTAATCCGTGGTTAATTTTTTACGATCTCCCATGTCCTGGAAGTTTTGTTTCCCTGCCTGTCACTTAAAGAAAGTTCTAATTTGTGCGTTCCTTTTGAGATTTCCTCCGGATGCTCAAAAATCAGTCTTTTCTTCTGGGGATCGTATCTGAAAACAGTTCGCTTGCCGTCGATTAAAGTCTTGATAGAATAAAAGTCCACACCGGAGAGTGAATCCCAGAGGTTGATTTGCAGAGGAGTTTTTGAGGAGAAATGTTTTCTAGATAGAGAAACGACCGGAGCCATCGAATCTTTCAATACAGCGTAAGAGCCAAGATGATCTATAAAGTCAACCACATAATTCCCTTCCCTTTTTGCAGAACAAAAGCTCCACCCCCAGTCGTTTTTTTCGTAGAGAGAATAAAGCTTTTCTCCTTTTGGGACTTTTATTTTTATTTTAGCTTTACTTTTAAGCGGGATAGGCGGCTCCCAGCTCCAGGTAACGGTTTCCCCTTTGCTAATTCTAACTGCTATAAGTTTTGAATTAATTTTATCTCCGGGCCCTAAAATTATCTGACATTTACCATCAGGAGATTGCATTGTTTTATGTTTTTTCTTTGTAAAATTCCACAGCGCTATCGAATCGCCGGATTGTAAAGCTGGTTTCTGTTTTCGTAAATCATACCATTTCCCGTGGGCTTTAAAACCGTTTGTTTCAATAACCATATTACAGCTATCGGGATCGCTTAGCATCATCCTTCCTTTGTTTTCTAAATTCAACAAATTAATTACTAAACGGCTCATATTCAAGGAACCATCATAAACTTCAATCAAATAATTTCCTGTATCATCTCCGGTTATAATGCCATCCCCTCCCGCATAAAAAGGAAGTCCGTTACCTGGAACATTAAATAATCTTCTGAATTTTCCACCTGTTCTCATTCTGTACTCGAAATCGAAAAGGAACCTTGAATCTTTATAGTTTGAGTAGGAAAACTTATCTACAAATTCCCTTCTTAATAAAGAACCGTTTTTGTATAATTTGATTTCCTTAGGACCAAGTTTACCAGACCGTGTGTTGACCATATCGACTACCTCGATTTCTATCCCTATTTTACCTTCAATGAGAACCGAAATCGTATCTGAAGCGACCTTAAAAACTTTTCCTGTATGAGAACCAAAAATCATCGAAGATTCATCCAGAGGAACGAATCTAACACCCTTAATTACAGGAGGAATATTATCCGGAACGTCAAAACCTCGAACAAAGGGATCAATAGGGTTGTTGTTCCTGTCTCTCCACTCAAAATGCAGGTGTGGGTCAAAGCATCCGGAACGACCCGTATAGGCAATAACTTCACCTTTCTTAACAGGAATTTCTCCTTCCTTAAACCAAAGCTCTACTGCGTAGGAACCCTTAAGTAATTGGTTCCTTCGTACGATCTTTTTTAAGTACGGGGAAAAATCGGAAAGATGAGCATAAACATAAATTTCTCCTGACTGATTTTTTATATAAACAACTTTTCCATAACCCCAGGGTGAAACCTTTACCCTTGTTACCCATCCGTCAACCACAGAATAAACCTTTTCACCTATTCCCTTTGTAGGAAGGTCAATACCCGCGTGAAGATGCCCACTCCTCCATTCGCCAAAAGATGAAAGCAACCCATTCCTTTCAGGGAGAGGCCATTGCACAGTGATGTTGGAAGAAAAAAGAATTATCGAATACAGAAAACCTAAAAGAATCATAACATTCAATTTAACAAAAAAACATAACAATGCAATATGTGTAAAATTTAATATACTAAGATAACAAAAAATTTACCTAGATTTAATAAGGTTATGAGCTATAGGTTTGAGGTGCAATATCTTAGTTTTGGAACGGTTTTTGTACAATGGAGTGAGTGATGAAAGAAGTTTTGATTGTAGATGATTTCAAGCCGACGCTTGAGTCGATGAGGGCTTATTTAGCTGGTGAATATGTAGGTGAAATTAAAATTCACATTGCGGAAAACGGTAAAAAAGCAATTGAGGTATTAGGCTCCAATGAGATAGATCTGGTTGTAACTGATATAAGTATGCCTGTGATGGATGGGCTTGAGTTGCTAGCTTACATGAGTAAAAAACATCCAGGTATTCCCGTGATCGTTATGACTTCTTTTGGTACGCCGCAAATCGAAGAACGACTTAAGAAATTCAAAGCTTTCCTTTACCTTGAAAAGCCTTTTGATATAAAAGAGCTCGAAGGAAAAATCTTAGAAGGGCTTAATGCTGAAAGTGAAGGACATATTAGAGGATTTTCTCTGCCTTCTTTCTTGCAGCTTATTGAAATAGAATCTAAAACGTGCACTTTAGAAATCGAATATGGAGACAACAAGGGCTTTTTATATTTTATGGATGGTTCCTTGATTGGAGCAAAAACTCCAGATAAAACCGGTGTAGAAGCGGCATTAGAAATTTTAGCATTAGAAAAAGCTGAAATTGATATACTGGCTAAATGTAGGAAGCCTGAAAAAACTATAGAGACTCCTTTGCATTACTTGCTCTTAGAGAGTGCTCGTATCAAAGACGAAGAGAACAGAGAAAAAGGAGAAAAAGCCAGCTTAGAAAGTTTAATCGAAGAAGAAATCGAAAAGGAAATGTATTCTTTACTGGACTTTAAAGAATTTGGAACGAGCTCTACAGACTTGGGAGCAAAAGAAATATATCAATAATAGATTCCTTCAAAAAGATCTATACTAC
>CAZALG010000209.1:0-3843 GCA_964485935.1 uncultured bacterium
GAGTTACTAAAATTGAGTAAACCTCATCATCAACATCCGCTGCACATCTTGCAGAACGAGTGCCTGTATGAGCCAGCACAATCGTTCTTTTCTATCCTCCGGTGGGTGACGCATCAAGATCAACGATATCCCAACCTAGAGCCGGGAATGCAATATCCTCAAATCCTTCATTATCGATTACAGCAGAGTCCAATATTACGCTATCGCCTTGTACCCTAACTTGAGAGGCTACGCATGTATCAAACTGCGAACCGGCAAACATATACCAGTAAACGGAGGTCTGAGGGAGGTCCATATCCATGGTAAAGGAGCGTGTTTCGCTCCAGCTACTCCAGGTGTTCGACTCATTCGGATCCCTTGCACGTGCTTTCCAGTAGTGGATGGCTTCAGCTTCAGCTACAGAGCCGAGTGGTATTATTATTGCAGCTTCAGAGCCGGAAACAAAGAGACTGGCAACTGTATCATTAGGGCTGCCAAATAAAGGATCATGATCCCATCTTATTTGATACTCGATACCATCTCCTTCCGGATCAGTAGACTGAACAGATAAGGTGCACTCATACGGAGGAGGATAAGCATTAAATATTGCATTATCAAACATTCGAATAAGAATAGGAACCGTTGGCTCTGCGGCTTTTAAACATACCGCAGATAACAGGAGAAATAAGCCAAAAATATATAATATTAATGCCGTTTTATATCTAATCATAATAAACACCTTTTATGTTAAAAATATGCATAAATCATTCCAAAAAGCAAGACCTTAACAGTCAAGAGTTTAACTTTTAAAATAATCGCATTATGCGAAATTATTTGAATAACGCAAGTTAAGGTTTGCCTTAGTAAAGGAAAAACCTGAGTGAAATTGCGTTTATCAGTATCCTACAATTGGGGCTTATTTATTAATTTCTTATATCCTCTGGGTGAGCTTTGCTTCGGTTCTCAATTTTATCATATGGCGATTGAATATTTAAACATAACCACAAGATTACACAGATTAACACAAGATATTTATTTGTTTCTTTTATGCTAACAGCTAAAGGCTAAAAGCTTAGTTTAATTTCCTTATATATAAGTATCTACCGATGTATCCCACTACTGCAATCGTCCCATAGTTTAAGTATCCCCATGGGGACCACTCGGTGAAGAAAATCCACATCGGGTTATAGTCATAAATAAAAGGGATTATTAGCATATATACGATACCATCGAGCAGTAAGGAAGCAAGGATCCAGAACACTATCAATAAATTCGTCTCTTTAAGGGAACTTGCTAAATCGCATTTTGTGTTTTTTAAATATAAATAGAAAAAATAACCGAAGATTACAGGAATAAGAGTAAACATAGAAATCCACATTACGGTAATACTTATATAATAAGCAGCGAAGCCTACTACAGTACCAATAAGATAAGCGAGTAAAAAATATAAAGAAGCTAATTTGATAATTTTCATATTTCCTCCATGTTTATCATAATATAAATTTAACTTCTTCTAAGTTGTATGTCAATAATTTCCTTCATGTTTCTCGCGGATTCATCCCAGGAAAAATTCGCCGCCCATTTCCTCGCTTCTCGTCCCATCTTCTCTACCGATTTTTTGTCGCTCAATACTTTAATAAGAATTTCGGATAGTCTTTTAGTATCCCCAAAAGAATAAATATATCCGCTAACTCCATCTTTTACTGTTTCTCGTAAGCCCTGTGAATCCGGTACGATTGAAGGGGTACCGCTACTTTGAGCTTCTATTGAAGTCAAACCCCAACCTTCCTTTGGAGAAGTGTTAACCGAAACCCATGAAGATGAAAGCAATTCTACTTTTCTATCAGCGGAAACAAAATTGGTAAATTTAACTATATCCTTGATTCCATTTTTTCGGGAGATTTCTTTAAGCCGGGGCAAATCATCACCTTCTCCCACTAAAACAACTTTCAAGTCGGGTATTCCTTTTACAACTTCAGGAATTGAATCAAGCAGAATATCCATTCTTTTATACCTTTTCATTCTGGCAAGACAAATAATTGTAGGGTGGGCACTCTTTCTTACCTTAGATTGGGAACACTTTATATCTACTCCATTATACACCACTTTAACATTTTCCTCTGGAATACCCATTTTTACGATTTCGTTTTTTGAACTCTTAGATACAGCAACTATGGGTATTTTTTTATAATGTTTCGGAATAAACTTTTCCGAATAGTAAACATAAAAAGCAGAAAGAGGATTAGTCTCGGTGAATATGGTTTTTCCGAAAAGATGATGAATTAGTGCAATTCTCTTTTCCCTGATAAACCTTCCTCCGAAGAATGGAATTTTATTTAAGTCTTCTATTACTAAATCAATTTTCCCCTCTTTAGCTATTCGTTTGTATGCGTCGGGTACATAGAAGTTAAAAATATTTCTTGATCCAACCCTGTAAATCTCTATTCCGTCTAACTTTTCGGTTTTGGGAGCATTTTTGAAATGAGTACATAAGAGAGAAATATTAAAATCGCCCCTGAGCCTTCTGAATATTTCATGAAGATGAACCTCTGCTCCTCCCGATAAGGGATTAGTCCAATCCTGCCAGTTAATAATTAATACACCAGGTCTACTTTTATGCTTTTTTTTCAACACGACCGTCCTTAAGATGTATTTTTCTATTGCCCTTTTCGGCTACATACTTTTCATGCGAAACAATTATGATTGTTTTTCCCTTTTTATGTAAATCTGATAGTATTTCAAGAATTTCTTCTCCGCGTACAGAATCGAGATTACCGGTAGGTTCATCCGCTATTATAATTTCCGGTTCATTGGCAAGAGCTCTGGCGATCGCAACCCTCTGACGCTCACCTCCAGAAAGCTGGTTCGGCAGATGATTTACTCTATCACCAAGCCCAACGCTCTTTAGAATACTTATGGCCTTTTCTTTCCTTTCTTTTGGAGGTATTCTGTCATATATCATAGGCAAAGAAACATTGTACCAGGCGGGTACATCGGGCAGGAGATAAAAATCTTGAAATATAAAACCTATAAATTCTTTTCTTATATCGGCAAGTTGATTCCCATCCATTTTGTTTACATCTTTTCCCTGCAGGAAGTATGAACCTGCCGTTGCCACGTCAAGACATCCAATTATATGCATAAGTGTGGATTTACCTGAACCTGAGGGTCCGATTATCGAAATAAATTCTCCTTTCTTTATGCTAATATCAATACCGCGAAGAGCATGGACTTCAGTTTCTCCAAGAGGATAGACTTTTGTAACATCTTTCATTTTGATTAGCTCACTCATAACGAAGCGCCTCCACAGGACTTAATTTAGATGCTTTCCTCGCCGGATAATAACCAAAGAAAACTCCTATGCTAAAACAGAAACCAAAACCAAGAAAAATAGACCATATAGGAATGTGAAAAGGAATGTTTCCATTAAGAGAAATTAATTTTGTGATCGAGGCTCCAAGAAGAATTCCCAAAAATCCACCAACTAAACAAATCACCACAGACTCCATAAGAAATTGCCCCAGAATCTCGCTGGATTTAGCGCCAATTGCTTTCCTTACTCCTATTTCTCTGGTTCTTTCCGAAACGGAAACAAGCATTATATTCATGATGCCGATTCCGCCCACTACCAGTGAAATAGCAGCTATCGCAATCGAAATCATTAAGAAAGTACTGGTTAATTGATTAAATTGACTTATCAAAGCTTCTGAAGAATTAATTGAAAAATCATCTTCTTCGCCAGGTTTTAAGTCTCGAACACCTCTTAAAATCCATCTGATTTCTTCCTCTGTTTCCTCTCCTTCCTCAGCATATACAGCTATATTAATCGTACTTCTTTTACCCGTAAATGCTGTCATTGTAGTA
>CAZALG010000210.1:0-3839 GCA_964485935.1 uncultured bacterium
CCTCGGAGATTATTGTTCTCCTTTCTCAATACCACTTCTTAAAATAGAAAAGGTATACGCAATTTTCGGTAATAACGACGGAGATAAACTATTCCTGCAGAAAAAAGCAAATGAGAGCGGTTTTATCATCGATAGAGCCCCCAAAGCTCTTAATATCGAGGGAAGAAAAATAGCAATTATGCACGAACCATATCAATTGGAAGCATTCCGGAAAAGCGGCATTTATGACATAGTCCTTCATGGACACACTCACGAATATTACGTTAAAAAGGACCCGCTTACAGTAAATCCGGGCGAACTATGCGGTTATCTTTCGGGGAAAGCGACTTTCGCGATAATCGAACTCGAAACACTTGAATGTGAAATTGTGGAATTGTGAATTTAACCACTAAACACACTAAATACACGAAACTCCATCCCACCTTTCTGAATTTGCGTTGAAAAAACAAACGAAAAAACCAATTCTCACACAAAGGCACGGAGACCACAGAGAAAAAAATATAGATGACTAAAAAAAAGATATATATAGATGCGGGTATGGTATTAGGCGGTATAGTTTTATTATTTGTCTTGAAGGGAGAGTCCTGGTCACCAGCTAAATATTTCTTCTTTTATATGTGTTCCGGTATAGGAAGCGTTATTGGCCTAAATTTCTCCCGGGGATTTTTTAAATCTTTTATAATCTCCGTACTTTCATCCGCACTTTTGCTTTTTTTGGGATTAACAATAGCGGATATCTCTGTTGAAGGAATCAGCGTACTGCGTGGATATTTAACGTGGCTTCCCTTGATATTAATTCTATTACCGTTATACGGGTTAGCGGGAACATTGTCGATGTATCCAATAGTGAGTATTATTGTTAAAAGGATAAATGAGAAAAGATAGCTTACAGAAAAAGGAGAAAAAATATGAAAAAATTGAGAAAAATATTGCCAATTATAATGATGTTTGGATCTCTTCAAGTCATAAAAGCCAAAGAATTCAAATATAAAATCCCTGTAAAAATCGAAGACGATTGGGAAGTTACCAGTATCTATGAAAGTAACGTTAAAATTGATTCGCTTATTTCTTTAATTAATCAAATTGAAAATAAAAAATATAATAAAATACATAGCATTTTAATCGTTAAAGATGGACATCTCATTTTCGAAAAATACTATAGTGGTAACGATTACAAATATTGGTCGCCATCGTCACCGACTTTTAATGCCGGACTTGTCGATTATGGGATTGACTCCATCCATAACATCCATTCCGCCACAAAAGCTTTTACGTCTATTTTGATAGGAATAGCAATAGATGAAGGATTTATTAAATCGGTTGATGAACCGATATTTGAATTTTTTCCTGAATATTCTGACTTAAGCGATAGTCTAAAATCGAAAATTACGGTAGAACACCTTCTAAGTTGCACCTCGGGTTTAGAGTGGAATGAATTAGATGAACCTCAAGGTCCATCGAATGATTTAGTTAAATTACTTGCAAAGATTTTAAATCCTGAAATTTCAGACGAAGAGTACAAAATTATACTACCCACCGATGATTTATTAGAATTTATTCTTTCAAAACCCTGCGTCGGTGAACCCGGAAAAAAATGGTATTATAGCTCAGGGGATTTAGTTCTGCTCGGCGAAATAATCAAGAAAGCTACCGGATCGAGGATGGATGAATTTGCCAAAAAGTATTTATTCGAGAAATTAAATACAGATAAATGCAAATGGGAGTTGATAGATACGAATATTGTTAACGCGTGGGGAATGCTCAAAATACGCCCCAGAGATTTAGCTAAATTAGGTTATTTGTTTTTGAACAACGGACAATGGCAAGACAAAAAAATTGTTTCTCAGGATTGGCTTAAAAAAAGTTCGGAGAAATATATCGATATTCCATTTTTAACAGAAGACTGGGGCAAAATAAGTTATGGTTATCAATGGTTCCAAAGAAACACAAAAGTAAACAACGAATCTGTCGATTATTTCTTCCGCCCGGGAGTGGGAGGCCAGTGTGTGGCAGTTTTTCCAAAATACAATGCAGTCTTTGTTACGACCGGTGGTTTCTGGCCTTCGGACGGCCCAGTAAATGAAATAATCGATAGATACATTATACCGGCAATTATAATAAAATAGGATTATCTTATTGATAAAAACAAAAAATTTTGTGTGTTTATAGTTAAAACAAATATTCATTGGGGCGGTGGGGCTTTGTGTTCTTTGTGTGCTTTGTGGTTAATAAATGCTTTCTTCTCTGTGTTTAAAAATTGCGGAGTTAGACGACGATATCCTTAACCTGAGCGAGTCTTTCGATTTCGTATGTCGGCAATATTTCTCCTTCGTTTCTAATTTTTCCGGGATTAAACCAGCACGTATCAATCCCAAAATCGAATCCCCCCTTTATATCAGATGAAAGAGAATCCCCTATAATTATTGCGGTATTTTTATTACTGTGTTCGGTTATTTTGAAAACGTATCTAAAAAAGTCAGATTCGGGTTTGGCAACCCCAATTTTCTCCGAAACTATAAAAATATCAAAATAGTCCTTTAGAGGTGAACCCATTAATCTGGCATACTGCGCGGAGTAAATTCCGTTTGTAACTAGCGCGAGTTTATACTTTCGATATAAAGAAGCAACAACCTTCTCCGCACCTTCTATAACAAAAGAGGTTTTGGAGATAAAATTCAAATAACTATCGCTAAAACTTTTTATATTCTGTTTTATACCAAGTGTATCAAATAAAACTCTGAATCTTTTCAACTTTAACTTCTCAAGGCTCGTCTCGCCTCTTTCTAACTCACCCCAAACTTCCCTGTTTATTTTTTTGTATTTTTCTAAATAAAAATCAGGACTAAGATCTACACCGAAGTATTCCATGCTCTTTTTTAAAGCATACTCCTCCGCTTTTGTATAATCAAACAAAGTGCCATCCAGGTCAAAAAGAATTAATTCGTATTTCTTATTCATCAAATATAATATTAAATTTTTTATTCATTTACTATTTCGACTCTATCCAGGTAATCTTTTAAGTCTTCTATTCCTTTTTTAATACCCTTAATATCTTTACCCTTTCCTGCCATTTCTATAGACTTACCTATTTCGCTGATTCCGTCAAACCCATACCCCGCGCCTGAGCCTTTCATGCTGTGTCCCAATCGTTCTATTTCCTCAAAATTTCCCTCCTCAAGGCACGATTCCATATTTTCTATATCTTTTTGCCTGTGATGTAAAAAACCGGGGATTAGATCCGCTATTTCCGGCTCTACTCTAATAACAATTTTTTCTTTATCATTCATAAAATCTCCTGAATTATAAACCCAACTTATCCGCAAATTCCTTCAAAACTTTAACCAACGTTTCCATCTTTACTGGTTTCGCAACATGAGTATTACATCCGGCATCCAAACATTTCTCAGCATCACCTTTCAGAGCATAGGCAGTAAGCGCAACAATCGGAGTTTCTTCTGTTCCCACTCTTTTTTCCCACATACGGATTTTTCTGGTAGCCGTATACCCATCCATAACGGGCATTTGCATATCCATCAAAACTAAGTCATATACATTTTTCTTAAACTTTTCAAAAGCAATCTTACCATTCTCGGCTTCATCTATTTGGACAGAAGATTTCTTCAAAAAAGCTTGTATCAGTAAACGATTATCTTCTGTGTCCTCCACGAGCAAAATTTTCATAGGAGGAAGATCAATCGCTTTGATTTCTTCGATTTCTTTTTTCTTTTTCTTAGCCTTCCATAAGCCAAGCGTAGTGAGAATTGCATTCTTCAATTCATCTCTCTTAATCGGCTTGACAAGATAACAACTTATACCTAACTTATCAATCCGGGTCAAAT
>CAZALG010000211.1:0-2972 GCA_964485935.1 uncultured bacterium
GTTTCAGGATTTTCTTTGAGGATATCGCAGATAAGTTTTACTACTTTTATATTTTCCATCTCGTTTTCTCCACCGATATTGTAAGTTTCACCGGGCTCACCTTTCCTTAAGACAATATCGATCGCACGGCAGTTATCTTCCACATACAACCAGTCCCGGACATTGGTTCCCTTTCCGTAAACGGGTAGTTTTTTACCCTCCAGGGCGTTTTTTATCATTAAGGGAATTAACTTTTCGGGAAATTGATATGGTCCGTAATTATTCGAACTTCGAGTAATTATAACCGGAAGAGAATACGCATTATAATACGAACAACAAATTAGATCCGCAGCGGCTTTACTTGCGGAGTAAGGGCTGTTGGGGAGAAGAGGAGAGTCTTCCGTAAATCTACCCTTCTTCCCGAGTGAACCGTAGACTTCATCAGTAGAGATGTGGATGAAAACTTTAGGTTTTAGGTCTTGGGTGTTAGGTTTTAGATTTTGCCAGTGGGTTCGTGCAGCTTCAAGTAAAATCTGAGTTCCCTTGATATTTGTATCTATGAAAGGCTCCGCGTTAAGAATACTCCTGTCTACGTGGGATTCAGCGGCAAAGTTGATGACGGCGTCAGGAGTCATGAGTCTTGAGTCGTGATTCCCCCGCCCGATTTCTTTATCTTTAAAATATCCTCCGGAGAGAAGCGAATCTACGAGGTTTCTGTCACAGATATCTCCTTTAACGAAAAAATATCGTGGTTTCTTATTCCCGGAAGAGAGACCATATTCTTTTTCAACATCCTTCAGACTTTCAAGATTTCCCGCGTAGGTAAGCTTATCCAAATTTACAATTATAACGTTATCGTAATTTTCGAGCTCATAACGGATAAAATTGCTTCCGATGAAGCCACAACCTCCCGTGACCAACAGCACCTTGGGTTTTAGGTCTTGGGTCTTAGGTTTTAGGTTTTCAACCACCTTGCTCCTCCTCTTTCGACTTGAGAGATGCAATGAGGCCGTTTAACATTTTTCCTGCTTCATTATATTTGTACTGCAAATCCTCATATTCTTTAATTGGTAAGTATCCAAGATCCTTGGCAAGTATCAAGTGATACTTTGTTTCCTCAAGGGAACCTCGAGCATTATACAAGAATTACACATACTCTTTTAAAGTCTTGCGCCCTGTGCCTTCTGCTATATTTGCGGAAATGGAAGCCGAAGAACTGCAAAGCTGATTAATTAACCTGAATCTTTCTTCTTGTGGAAAACTTTTAGTTAATTTATATATCTTTAAGGTTAAATCATGGGCTTCTTGCCAAACTTTAAGTTCTCTAAAAGAATCCATTTTTTCTCTCCTAAGACCTAATATCTAACACCTAATACCTGAAGTTATTTTCTGCTTCATTGAGCAATGGAAGTTTCGTGTCTTTTTCCGATAAAATCGGGTCTCCGGAAAGAGGCCAATCTATCTTTACTGTCGGGTCTTTCCATAAAATACCTCTTTCATGTTCCTTCGAATATTCCTTGCTGATCTTGTAAACAACCTTGGCTTCTTCGCTCAGGACGAGATAACCATGAGCAAAATCCGGAGGGATAAAGAGCATCTTTTTGTTTTCCTCACTCAGCTGCACTCCAACCCATTCCCCGAAAGAAGGAGAACCCTTCCTTATATCAACGGCAACATCGAATATTTCTCCTTTTATACACCTTACAAGTTTTGCCTGTTCCATCGGAGGTATTTGATAATGTAATCCTCTCAGTACGTTTTTTTTGGAACTCGCGTAGTTATCCTGTGTAAAGTTTTCCTTAATTCCTGCCTTTTCAAACACTGATTTTTTATATGCCTCCGTAAAAAAACCCCTCTCATCGCTAAAAACTTCGGGAGTTATAAGGATTACATCCGGAATCGAAAGTTTCTTAAATTCAAAATTCATTTTACATTTTCCTAAGTTTTTAAATTATCCATAAAAGCAGCCAGTGATTCCTTCCAGTGGGGCATTATATCCAGGTTCTGTATCTTTAGCATATAATTCTCGAGAATCGAGTTTTTGGGCCTTCTTGCCGGTGTTTTAAATTTGTTGCTTGTAACTGCTTTAAGTTTGAAAGTTTTTTTTGTACCGGGTATTAAACTTTTTGTCTTCAACTTAAAGGTTAAAGATTTGCAATCTTTGACTTCTGTCACGTATCCGATATCCTTAAAAACTTCACACGCGAATTCAAACCAGGAACATGAACCCTCGCAGGTACAATGATATGTTCCATAGAAATCCGTTGGCATTAATTTTTTTATTTGCTGAATTACATTAAAAGTCCAGGTAGGCGAACCAAATTGATCGTTGACTACCTGAATTGTCTTTTTCTTTTTAGCTAAATCTATCATTTTCTTTATAAAATTTTTACCTTTCTTACCGTAAAGCCAGCCTATTCTCATTATGAAAAATCTGTTTAATTGTTCTTTTACAAAATTCTCTCCAAGAAGCTTCGACATACCATAAATAGTCTTAGGGTTTGGAGAATCGTATTCATAATATTCTCCCTCTTTCTCCCCGTCAAAAACGTAATCGGTGCTTATATAGAAAAACTTGGCGTCTACTTTTTTTGCCGCTATAGCGAGATTTCTTGTTCCAATCGCATTGACTTTAAAAGCTTTTGTTTTCTCTTTTTCACATCTATCTACATCGGTAAAAGCCGCGGAATGTATTACTCCATTTGGCCTTGTGCTAGTGATAAAACTGTTTACGGCTTTAAACTTTGAAATGTCGAAATCTTTCTTATCTACAGCAACGACCTCATACTCTCCTGCCAGCACCTCAGCTAATTCTGAGCCAAGTTGGCCTTCCGCTCCTGTAATTAGTATACGTGGCGACCTAATATCTTCAAACATCTTTAAAGATAAGGGTACAAAAAGCATTTGTCAATAGGTCTAAATCACAGAGACTCTGAATTGGTTGGTCTGTTGACAACAGAGACGGAAGACCGATTTCAACTACGAACTAGGAA
>CAZALG010000211.1:2982-3837 GCA_964485935.1 uncultured bacterium
GGAAACGACAGAGATCACAGAGGAAAACAGATAGTCCACAGTCCAATGTCCAGAGTCTTTTCTTGTTGGATAGTTGGGTGGTTTGATAGTTAGATGGCTTTAAGAAATTCCCATCCAACTAACCCACAATCCAACGAACCAACAAAATAAAAACAACGAATTACACGAATGGTTTTATTGTTTTTTTTGACAATAGACTAGTGACTAATGACAAGTGACTAGTAAACAGTGACCAATGCTTCGCGACTCGATTCAGATTCTAAGAATATGAATCGCCCTTGACAAACGCTTGACAACCTATACCTTAACTAAATATGAGAAGTTTTTATGTGTTTATATAATAAAGCGTTTATCTTAGGTGCAGTGATTTTTCTTGTTTCGTGTGAATTAGGTAGTGTGAGGCATTCTGGATTACGTGTACCCGAAAGGTACGGAGCTTCAGAATATTCTCAATTATCGGATCAGGCAAAGCGTAGATACTTGAGGGAATATTATTTATATCCCGATGTAGTAATCGATAAAATTATAAAAGGCGAAGTTTTCGAAGGCATGACAACTGACCAAGCCTTATTTAGTTGGGGAAGACCCGATAACATCGAGGCAAGAGATGGATCATGGGGTTCTGTTGAAAAATGGCTCTACGGTGTGGATTCACAGGGACATGCTTATAAATATCTGCATTTTAAGAACGGAAGACTGAATGAATGGAAAGAATAAACAACCGAAGAAATCGCCTCGTCGTTTAAGAAAACAAGTAATAACAAATCAAACGAATAAAACAAAATTTTTTTAGTTTCTAAGGTTAGGGGAAGGGATAATTTTGCATTTTTATTTGTCATTTTGCTTTTTAATTTT
>CAZALG010000212.1:0-3834 GCA_964485935.1 uncultured bacterium
TGTTCACCTTCACGGATTATTGAATTTTCAGGGGGCTTTAGCCGCTTTATTTACCAGACGATTAGTAGTGTGGCATTTTCATGAAACACTTTACCCGAAATTTCTAATAAACATACTCCGACCTTTTACGAACTTTGCCGCGGACAGCTTCGTACATATATCGGAAAACACAAGAAATTATTATCTGACGGACCCGAGTCCTAAAGAAGTACTCATTTACGAACCGGTGGATACAGAAAACTTCGACCCCGTGTGTATAAAAAAAGAAAGAAAAGTTAATTTGCGAAAAGAGTTAAACATAAGTGAAAACGATATAGTTTTAGGCTCAGTTGGTAATATAAGCTGGGTCAAGGGTTATGAGAATTTGATTATGTCCATGGGTGAACTTAAGAAAAAATACAAAAATCTAAAATTAATTATTATTGGAAAGATATTATCGACACAAGCGGGATATTATAACCATCTTAAGAGACTGGTTTCTTCCCTGGGGCTAAAGCGAGATATTTATTTTTTAGGAATCAGGGAGGATATCCCACAACTGCTTTCTTTTATGGATATTTTTATCCTGCCTTCAATAACGGAGGGTACACCTCTTTCTATAATGGAAGCGATGTCTATGAAATTACCAGTTATCGCGAGCAGAGTGGGAGGTATTCCTGAGGTAGTCAGTCATGGAAAAACAGGACTGCTTGTAAATCCGGGCAATCCTGATGAGATAACGGACGCGGTTTTTAAGCTGCTTGAAGATTCTAAAACAAGAAAAGAAATGGGATTAAGGGCAAGGGAAGTTGTAAAGAAAAAGTTTTCACTTGAACACTGCGTGCGAGGACATGAAAAATTATACAAAAAATTAATGGAGAATCTAAAGTCCAATGCCTGGAGTCAATAATTGTTAGAGGGTTAGAGCGTTAGAGAGTTAGAGTGTTAATATTCCAAAATTTAAACGCATCTACGCATATACGCATTAACGCACTAACTAAATCTAAAACCTAAAACCCAAGACCTAAAACCTTATCACTCACGCAAAGCCACAAAGAACACAGAGTTTTTCAAATCGTTGGTCGGTTAGTCGGTTGGGCTGTTTTTTACTACGAACTACGAACCAGGAACTAAGAACTAAAACCTAATAGGTTATTGCTGTCAGCGGTTTTCTTTATTATTCCCACCTGCCAAATAAAGTTACAAAAAAAGAAAGTAAAACGAGCTTGGCGTCGAGCATAAAACATCGCTTTTTTAAGTATAAAAGATCGTATTTTATCTTACGCTCAAAACGATCATATTTTCCTTTGTAAACCTGCGCTATCCCGGTTAATCCCGGTCTTATTGTACATCTCATATCGAAATCGGGTATTTCTTCCATTTTCCTGTACCTGCTTCCATTTATTCCTAATTCTTCCGGATGCATAGGTCTTGGTCCCACGAAACTCATATCCCCACAGAAAATAGATAGAAGCTGCGGAAGTTCGTCCATAGCTGTAGCCCGGAGAAATTTTCCCGCTTTCGTAATTCTCTCACTTCTATTATTTATATGGTTAGTCGGAGATTCCTTGTGAGCTATCTTGTCCATCGACCTGAACTTAAGAATCCGGAATATTTTACCACCTTTCCCTATTCTTTTCTGTCTTATAAAGATTGGACCTCCGCTCTCCATTACAATAGCAATAGAAGAAATCGCCCACACAGGAATCGAAATCACGAGTCCGATTCCCGAAAGTATGATATCGAATATCCTTTTTACTACATCGTTGAATTCTTTTGTTCTATTTTTTTTAATGTTGCCTCCGACCAAATCCTTGATTATAAACAGAATAATCGAAATTTGGTCTATCTCTTCATTCTGTATAGTATAAATTCGGCTCTTCTGTTTTTTATCCTGCCTTCTTCAGTGCTATTACTGGCAAGGGGTTTTCTTTCGCCGTAACCTTCCGTGGTAATTTTACCAACCGGTATCCCGCGTTCAATCAGATATGCTTTAACGCTTTCCGCCCTTCGTTCCGAAAGTTTCTGGTTCGCTTCATCGCTTCCCAGAGAACATGTATGTCCGATAATCAGAAGGTAAACATCCTCATTAGTGCTTATAAGTTCGATAATTCTATCTAAGATTCTGTCTGCCCTTGGGGTGAGATCGGCTCTATTTACAGGAAATCTTATACTTATTCCTTCAACTTGATCTTTTATATTTTCGAAATTATCTACTATAACTACGGAATCTTCCGCTCTGATAATCTCCTTCGGAACTTCTTTTTTGTTCAATTCTACCGTATATAAGTTACCGTCCTGCTCTCTTTTAACTGCCATCTCGATATTTTTATCGAAATAGCCTTCTGACGTAATATGCGCCGTATACATATCGGATTTCAACCAAAAAGAATGCAGCATTCTATTCGCGGAAGTCCCAACCGTATCCCCTTGCAGGCTATTTATCACAGCGTTCCCCGCTACAGGTTCTCTGCTTTTATCATCGATTAATTCAATAGCAACGGGAAATTTTTTATTTTCGTCGACTCCCTTCTTCATATCGGTAATTTTATAAGATAAGTTAAGGCTGACACGAGGTGAAAGCTCATATTCCGAACCGAACTGCTCAAGCTTATTCAAAGCCAGAGTCCCTTTAACCAATTCATTCTGATACTCCACTCCGATATTCACATCGCGCCCGTCTACTTCGCCAATGAAAGCCAAACCATTAGGGAGGGAACCTTTTATTCCACCAAAGAGTCCGAAAGCCCAGTTTTCGTGTGTTTCATCGAAAAACGCGTCTATATTTATATACTGGCTTCTCGGTCCGTAACCGACAAATTTTCCTCTGCCTATTCCTCCCGTTATATCGAAATTTTCGCTTAATTTTTTTGTAGCGACGATATAAGCGGAAGCGACCTCCGGAGGTCTATCCGTATAGTTTTCATCATTAAAGACCTCATCGTAGCCGGCGGGAGAAACGTACTTATCGACCGCAATCTCACTTATTCCGACAGCAAGAGCCGGATAGCGACCATTCTCGGCTAGTAATTGATAGCAGAAATCGAGCGCAAAGTCCGCACCATTATACCATTTTAATGCTATTCCGAATTTATTATACGAAAAATCTATCCCGAAATTAGGGTCAAATTTAACATCATCGATATCTCTGATAGGATAACTCGAGCTCACATTAAAATACAACCCCTGCTCAAAATTAGCCGACGGCATATCTACATAAGACTCTCTTTTCATGTTGAAAGCACTAACCACACCAGATATAACAAATAAAACTACAACAATTAAACGTGTCAAAATAGTAACACCTCCTTATATATAATATATTTTATAGAGAAATAGCCTTTTTGTCAACCCTGATTATCATTTTTTTAGATTTTTTGCAGAAAAGGCATAAAAATAATAGCACGCAGATAAACGCAAGTTTCTAAATTTTTGAGCAGTTGTTGGGTTGGGTGGTATTTATAAAAGACGGGTGACCGTAGACGGAAAACCGGGCTTAGAGAAATTGAGAAAAGATAAAATCGGATTAGAAGAGATGAAAGCCGGCGGTGCAGGGATTAGTGAATTAAGTGGTAAGTGTTTTTTCTTAATCCTTGCTTTTCTTCGAAGTTTTACAACTAATCCTTAATCTTCGCTCGACACCCTGCTGCTCTACTAATCCTAAAAATTATTTCGCTCTTTAACTTTTTGACTTAGATTCGAAGGAACTACCAAGGAACCAAGAACTGCGAACCACACCCCAAATTAATTCACATTTAGAACTTGCAGTACTTTTAGTTCTGTTTTTTGACAAGGAACTAGTGGGCGTGTTGCCCAAAGGGTTTATTCGCTCATCGGCAATGTCATTGCGAGTTT
>CAZALG010000213.1:0-3828 GCA_964485935.1 uncultured bacterium
AGACATCTTGCAGAACACCCGGAGGATTTTGACCCGAGAAAATATCTTGGACCCGCACGTGAAGCTTTAATCACCATGTATAAACATAAGAACGAAAATGTCTTAAACTCTGCCGGGAAAGCTTAATCTAAACCATATATCACTCTATTTGTTAAGCCCCTACAAATAACCAAGTAGGGGCTTTTTTTTCTTGGAACTTCTTATCTGGAAAAACGGTCTGTTATAAAAAAGGAGTATTTATGGTTTCTAATAGAAAAAATATAATTGTTTTTTTAATAATAATTATCTTTATCTTTTCGTTTATCGTAAATGGAGAGAAGCAAAAAGGAGAAATAAAAATGGAAGAAGAAATTTTGGAAAAAGCCACTTTTGCAGGTGGTTGTTTCTGGTGTATAGAATCGGCTTTCGACGAATTAGAAGGTGTAAAAGAGGCTGTTTCAGGATATACAGGAGGAAAAACAAAGAGCCCAACGTACCAGGAGGTTTGTACGGGTAAGACTGGGCATTATGAAGCCGTACAGGTAACTTTTGATACTAACAAGATAACATATAAAGAGCTTATTGAAATATTCTGGCGGCAGATAGACCCGACCGATCCGACAGGGCAATTTGCTGATAAGGGCTCTCAATACAAAACAGCAATATTTTATCACAATGAAGAACAGAAGAAAATTGCCGAAGAATCAAAAAAGGACTTGGAAAAATCAGGTAAATTCGATGAGCCCATAGTAACAGAAATAAAAGAAGCCTCAGAATTCTATCCCGCCGAAGATTATCATCAGGATTACTATAAAACGTGTCCTGTAAAATACCAAAACTATAAAGTTGGCTCAGGAAGAGAATCTTTTTTGAAAAAAATCTGGAAGAAAGTGACTGATTAAAATTGTTAGGAAGTTAGAGCATTATGAAGAAAAAAAACATTCGTGTTATCTGTTGTTATAAAAACGCATTTAAACGGGTGTTGTGGGCTTTGTGTTCTTTGTGTTCTTTGTGATCTTTGTGGTAAAAATACCTTTTGTATATTTGGGAATATGCTCTTGACATTTATATTTGTGTTCCTAAAATTGTAAATAAGGTCATTCAATATGAAAACGATAAAAGGAATGAAATTTAAAACTCTAATAAGCGAAAAAGATATATCCACTCGAGTAAAGGAGCTGGTAAAGGAAATCGCGGAAGATAGTCAGGGTAAAGAACTTTTTGTAATAGGTATTCTAAAGGGGAGTTTTGTATTTTTATCTGATTTGTTACGCTTATTCTATGTTCATAATATACATCCTTCACTGGATTTTATCACTGTCGAATCTTACGGTTCGGGCAAAATATCTTCAGGAAAACTGAAAATGCTGAGAGATATTACAACCGATATTGAAAATAAGTGGGTTTTAATTGTAGATGATATACTTGATACAGGCAGAACATTAACTTTCGCAAAAGAGTACTTTCAAAAGAAAAAACCCGCTGCGATAAAAACCTGTGTTTTTCTCGATAAACCGGAGAGAAAAGTGAATAAATTCAAAGCTGATTATGTAGGTTTTGAAATTCCGGATAAATTTGTAGTTGGATACGGTATGGATTACGATAATCTCTTTCGCGAACTTCCTTATATAGCAACAGTTTTAGACGAGGAAGAAAATAACTCAAAATAAACTCACACAGAGCCACAGAGAAAAAAGAATTTTGTTTTCTTAACTCCCAACTTCCCAACCTCCTAACTTTCTAACTGTAAAATTGCCACGGATTAACTTAATTACTCCATTAAATTCGATATTATTAAGTCAACTATTGACGCTATGTAAATCGTATAGAAAGCATAATTGTTCATATCTTTCCTATTTTCGTTCCCCATAGCATCTAAAAGAGAAATAAGAGTTGCGCTGCCTCCGTAAAGCAAACTTTTCTTTTTATCACCCATATACATATGTCCGGCGCCGGGAAACATTAAAGATAAGGGATAAGCGAAATATTCATTGTCTCCTTCTGTTAAATCAACAGAAAGGCTAATTTGATGATTTTCTGTATAGAAAGCATAAATATCTGAATCGTCTGCATAATCTAACCTTATATTACCTAATTCTAATCCAAATCCACAAGTACTTCCGGTTCTACCGCCTTCACTATCTTCAAAATGACCTTCACGTAGATAAATAGAATTAAAAAACTTAAGTTCAAACCCTAAGGATTTCCATGTCTCGTGTTCACTTCCTACTCTATCTGTTAATAATTCTCCAGATAATTTTAACCGAAAATAATCTGTCAAATTATCGGGAAAAAATGAATTTTCATCTAAAACATAGGATAGTAAATCTATAGGGGAAAGAGAAATGCCGGCTCTAATAAAACTTGGCAAGGGGTCCGAAGTACCATCTTCCAGATATTTTAGTGAACCTATAATGTTGCTATATGAAACTCCAAGGACTGAAAAGTTAATCGGATCTTTAAATAAAAAGCCTATATCAAATGTAAATGAAGAACCTGTCCCTCCATTAATTTTAACTCCTGTAATTTCCTCAAGCCAATCAAGTACTTCTTCAGAAGCTAAACAACTACGTACATATTTAAAAGTAATTCCCGAGGATATCATATCGTCAAGGAAAGATTTTCCTATCGTAGCAGAAACCGCATAATCATATGTTGTATATGTTAATATTTCTTCTGAGATAAAAGTTTCTCCCGTGTTAAGAAAAGTATAATTTATTCCAAAATTAAATTCCTTAATCTCAGGAATTTTAATTCCCCCATAAATATATTTCATTCCAGGGTAAAGCCCTGGCAACCAATCGGGAGAATAAGAAATGCTGTTTGAAGAATAATATTTACCTGCAAATGCAACTTTGCTTACAAGATTATTTCCCAATTCAGTAAAACAAACATTCCAGGGGGATTTCATAGGTGTATTCTGTACATACAAACCGGGATTTACCAAATTAATGCTTGCAGGATTATAATACACGCTTGCCATATTATCATAATATGCGACTCCCCCTTTTCCCATACCCGTCTGCGCAGGACCGGGAGAAATGAGTAAAAAAATCGCGCCAGCATCTGCAATTTTACTAAAAAGCAAAATTAAAAATATCATTCACGCCTCCTTAATACGTAAATATGATAATAACTATTTTAGTCTATTAGTCAAGCACTCCTTTGACTATTTGCTACTCTCTGATTTATACCTCAAGTCTTGTCATTTTAAACTTCAATATTAGTATATATTATGTTTTACAAAATAATCGCAGACATAATCGTAGTTTTACATTTTATCTGGATAGTTTTTATGCTGCTAGGTTTCTTTCTAACCATATACGGTTTTCTCTGGGAAAAATTCTTTGATTGGTGGTTATTTAGAACCCTCCATCTTTCAGGTATACTTTTCGTGGGAATACTAACACTCCTTAGAAGATTCTGCCCTCTAACCATACTTGAAAACCTATCAAGAGTCAGATATAGCTCCGAAAACACATATCCGGGTTCATTTATTGTTCATTATATCGAAAATTTGGTATATCCCGATGTCAATCAAACACTTCTACGTATACTAACCGTACTTGTGGCACTTTTTATACTGGTTGTTTATACAATAAGACCACCAACAAAAATCAAGAATTTGCTAACGAAAAAAAGTTAACCACAAAGAACACAAAATCCTCTTTTCACTGTTCACCGGTTCCGTAACCTTCGTTTAAAATATATGGTATTAAACCCTTACTTTCTATCAACTTAATCATCATTCCTTCAAGCGAAGGAAAAGTATATTCTTTGTCTGAAGATTGATTCTTTATTAAACCTTCTTCGAGGCTAACATTTAGAATATTTCCTTCCTTAATCTCT
>CAZALG010000214.1:0-3826 GCA_964485935.1 uncultured bacterium
AAGGATGTTTCTCCCCCTTTGCTCTATGTATATCAAATTCTTTCTTTAGTAAATAATCCACTGCGCTGTTTAGGGCAAAAGGAAATCCTGGTGGTCTTCCTACTCCTAATACTCTATCTAAATAAAAACATCGAGGACAGCTAGTGAAGAGTTCTAGTTTTGAGCGACTTAATTTAAACGCCTCACCGCTTGAGGCGTTATAGAGATTTCTGGTTCGTTTAGGGTTGTAATAATCACTCATGATTAAATTTATTGATATTTTGGCTCGAACGCGCATACCATAATTCCTCGCTCCCAAAAGTAAATATTATAAGTCCCTTACAATATTTTTGATAATTTTTAAAGATGTCAATCATATTTTCACCGCCATAAGCTTGATCACGCAATTCGTGTGAAATTATTACTGCTTCCGCATTTTGAGCAATAAAATCATCATACTTGCAGTCAAGAGTAACATAAGGTTTTTGATTCTTTACGCATAGCTCCGTTGCGAGCAAGGATTCATCTCTAAAATAAGGATCCAGAGAAACAAACGTCGCTTCTTTAATATCTGTTTCTTGCGCCGTATTCCATTGTTTCTCTCCTCTGTGAAAACTCGCGTAGTTGCCGAATACCGTGCGAGAAATTTTATCGGTAATAACAATCTCTTCTGTCCCGTAATTTTCCTTTACTGTCAATCGTGTAATATCGATATCAAAAGATTTTAAAAGCTCCTGTATTTTTTTCCCGTTTTTTTTACTCAACCAATTGCCATCAAGTTTTGTTTTTATTCCCAGTTTTGATAACATAATTGCCGAATTAGCCGCTTCGCCTCCTATAGAAAACAAAGATTGATCAAATTCCGCGTATTCGTTCGGATGGGGAAAGACGAAATCGTCATCCAATACATAAACCGTACTCATAGAAATCATACCATAGAGATAAACTTTATCCACAAGGAAATTCTCCTTTTAAAATATCGTTTGCATTAAATGGACATCTAACTTTTTTTCGAATTTATATCCCACTTCCTTCATAGTCCCAATATCTTTGAATCCTAGTTTTCCAAATAAATTTAAACTTACTTCGTTTTCCGAACAGATTTTCGCAATAGCAGTATGAAGTCCCATTTCAGGGCCTTTTTTCAATAGTTTTTCGACTAATTTTCTACCAATTCCCTTTCCGCGAAATTCTTCTTTTATGTAAACTGCTATATCCGCGGTATTTGAATATGCACTTCTGTCAGACCAGGGACTTAAGGAAGCCCAACCGACTACAACATCGTTTCCCACGGCAACGATAACAGTATATTTACCGGTGTGTCTTTCGAACCATTTTTCCTGTTTGCCAATTGATTGGGGCTCAACATGAAATGTCGCAGTGGTGTTCAAAACTGCATCATTATAGATTTCGGTAATTGAAGGTATATCATTTTTTGTGGCAGCCCTTATCTTAAGCATATACAATGAATTTATTGTGTTGCAGGAGGTAATGCGGATTCATGGAAGCATATAACTTTCAACATAATGTAAAACATCAAAGCCTTGTTATTTTTTATTACGAATTATTTCAAGGCCTATTATACACCCCGTAATCGGAGTTCTTCTTAAAGCCACAAAATCATTATCTTTGATCTTTAAGTAATGATTGAGGCCTACATGATGTATCTTTTTATCTAATATAATCATACATATTGGCAAATAAGAAGAATAAAGGGGATCGTCTGAACCTTTTTTTGCAACACCTTTATAAGTTTTAACTATACCATTTTTTATATCCTGTGCACACTTAACAAAGAAAACAAACAACAGGAAAGCGATTAAGGTAAATATAATCGACGAAAAGATAATGATAAGGTCAATTTCTTCGGAAACCACTATGCTGCTTTTCATAAAAACAAAAATGGCTGCAATTGCGATTAAAAGTACTATACAATTACGGGCTAATTTAAGTCGTTCGATAAAAGTTAAACTTTTGCTAACGATAGTTCCATGAAACAAATTTAAATCAGCATCGGCCCTTACTGTAACTTTTTCAGCCCTTTCACTTTTTTGCGCTTTTATGCCTTTTTTTGTTTTACTAATTTTTTTGTTGGTTATACTTTTTTTACTCTTCTTGGGTTTTTTAGCTTTTTTCCCTTTTTTGTTTTTTTTCTCCTTTTTATCTTTTTTCATTTATCCTCTTTAATGATTTAATGATTAAAAAACCAAGTGTTATAATGACAAAAGCGACCATTGGCCAGATAAAAAAAGTTTCGTCTTCTTTGATTACTTCTTTAACCCTGCTGAAATCCTCATTAAGTTGTTCTCTCTCTAAGTCTACCATAGTGCTTTTTTCGGATTCCATAAAGGGGAGCAATCTCTCGAATTCATATATAGGGTTTTTTGCATAAGCATTTCCGTAGAATAGGTAATATTTTTCGTTCTTCTTTACAGGGAAATAAATAAATTGCTGGTTACCTTTAATGGATATATCATCGATTTTAAGCGGAGGGTCATCCTGGTTGTATATTATTAATTTTAAATATCTATTTCTGGATTCCGGTAAACTTATAACATTGTTTTTATTTTCTTTATTATACCTGTATATAACCGCGGAGTTAAGGCGCTGCCAGTCTTCCGCATTATCCGAACCAAAAACCCAAACACTTCTGTGGTATCCCGGTGATGCAAATTTGAGGTTTATTTCGTTCTTTGGAATATTTTTATAAATAACATCGAGAATAACCTCGGTTCTTTTTTTCTCAAGATTTTCCTTTCTCGATAGTATTTTAAAAGGTATATCGTCGAGTGGAGCCTCAAAAACCTTTTCATCGTAAACCCAGCACTTGTTTATTTTAAGGGGTTTTTCTTTTTTGTTCCATATAACAATTTTATAAAATCTCCTCTTCGTGTCGGGAAAATTTATATCGGTTAATGACGTTCTGTAATCTTCGGTGTAAAAACTAAAAATATTAGCGTTATCTCTAATCTTCAACCAATTTATACCATTGTCACTTCCCCAGATTTCAACTTTTCTCCTGAAATTTTTATCTGGAGTTGCTATATGTAGTTTGTTTATAATTTGGTCTTTCTCCGTCATGTCGAGATAAAATTCCGTGTATGCGTCCGGCTTATGGGAAACATTGTATAGTTTAGGTTCAAAACAAACCGTTTCTTTCTTACTTTCCACTACTTTTAATTTATAAGGGATTTCTTCCCCTTTGTAATTAATAATCCTTATATCGGAAAGTTCCTGTTTTGAATTATTGTAAACTTCAGCATCAACTTTAGTGCTCGCAACACCTTCAACATCGCTTATTGCAATTTGCTTTTTAAACTCCCAGTTTGACTTTGAAAAATCCGCTTTGATTACAAGCGCGGCAAACGCGAATAAAAGAATGTATTTTTTACTCATCTTCACTCATTCTCCTCACTTTTTTATGATAAATAAACGAAATTACAAGCAGTATTACTCCGAGAACAAAGAAAGAAAGAACCCTGTATATTGTCTCAAGAGAAGAGACGTCATACAAAAAGACCTTTGTTATCGTAAGAGAAGCCATCAAAAATCCGGCGGTTCTTGCGGGAGAACTATCTTTGGCTATACCTGCAATAAATAATGCAAGCGCATATACACCCCAGAGGAACGAAATTACAAGAGATTTCATTTCTTCGAGATGACTGAACTCGTCAAAAAATTTGAAGGTTCCGGAAAGTGTAAACCAGAACACAAAAAGCATTCCCAATATATTCAAAGCTCCAACCAGCCCCTTATTTTCTTCTTCTTGTGAAGATAGAAACTTCGCGCAAAGGAAAACGGCCGCTATAGTAACTGTTGAGTTGAAAAGGAAAGGGAAGGGTTCGAG